>CAYUKT010000188.1:0-5371 GCA_964445285.1 uncultured Bacteroides sp.
CAGCGCCCGGTCTCCCTTCTCCGTGGGATCCTTCTCCACCACAAGTTTCTTGACACCACAGCTTCTGATGACCATCTCTTCCAGGACTTCCAAATCTCTGTCATGAATCTCATACATATTGTCCAGAAGCCATTCATAGAAAGCGGCATCCTTGATCAGTCCATGCTTCATCACCTCGGCAAATCCCGCATAAAACTGCCTGTCATCCAGTTCTTTTAAGGCACCGATATTCATGTAGACCAATTTGGGCATATAAAAAGCCCCCACCATATTCTTGTAACCGTCAAAATCCACACCAGTCTTACCGCCGATACTGCTGTCAGACTGAGCGATCAGCGTGGTGGGAATCTGGATAAAATCAACGCCCCGCAGATAAGTGGCCGCCGCATAACCGGTGATATCCCCCACCACTCCGCCGCCAAGGGCGATCAGCAAATCTTTGCGGTCAAATTGTTCCTCGATCAGATTCTTATAAATTTCTTTCACTGTGTCTAAGGTCTTATTCATTTCCCCTGCCGCAAATACGTGAAGGATCACCTTCCGGCAATGTCCCTCCAATATTCCTTTGACCGTATCGCCAAATAATGCGGCCGTATTGGTGTCTGCAATCACCGCCACTCTTCTGTTTTCTACGTCAAAAGCCTGTAATTCATCCAAAAGCAAATTAAAATCCTTAGTAAATACAATATCATAACATGGTTTTTTTTCATAATTTATGGTCATTCGGTTCGCCATCTTCTCTCCTGCCTTCCTAACTAAGAATAGACTTCATGGCAGCGACTGCCAGGAAGTCTATTTCATCAGTATCATATCTTTCTTATATAACTCCTGTCATCACCGGTATCCTCTATCAAAACCCATTATCAATCGGGACATCAAAGGAACCGGATAATATCTCTTGGAAGTCTCCGGAAATATCCACGCTTGCCGGTGTGATGATAAAAATATAATGAGAAATTTTCTGCAGATTCCCTGACATGGCAAAACAGGAACCGGAAGTAAAATCAATGATCCTCTGGGCGATATCCACATCCAGACCTTCCAGATTTAAAACTACCGTCCGATTGGCCAGCAGCGTCTCTGTAATCTCCCTGGCATCCTCCACCGTTGTCGGCTTGATCACACAGACTTCCATGCCATTGCCCGTCATCTTCTTGCTCTTCGGCATTGGCGTCACTTTCGGAGAAGCTTTGCGAATCCCCTTGTCGTCCTCTATGGAAGTGTTATCCTTCATCTGGCTTGGCTTTTTTAACGGTTCCGGATCATCGTCATAAAAGTCATCGTCATAGTATCCATCATCTTCTTCATCGTTCAGTTTCATGGCATTTAAAAACTTATCCATTACACTCATTACTGCATCCTCCATGTCTGTCAGATTTATTATTCTTTCTCAACTTATGTATACTAAACTGTGTTATAATGTCTTTCTCCAAAAATGCCTGTACCGACCCTGACATATGTCGCGCCTTCTGTTATTGCAACTTCATAGTCACCAGTCATCCCCATAGAAAGTTCTTCCATACAAACATTATCAATGTTTTTTTGTATTATGTCAACATAAATTTGTTTTAATTTTGCAAAGTATAGTCTGTTTTCCTCTGCATTTTCAACAAAAGGTGCTATCGTCATCAATCCTTTTACACAGATTCCGGGCAATTTGGCGATTTCCTCCACCAAACGCAGCGCCTCCTCGGAAGATGTGCCGAATTTACTCTCCTTCCCGGCTACATTGACTTCCACCAGGACAGAGACCGTCAGATTCTTCTTCACTGCCTCTTTGCTGATCTCCTCCGCCAGCCTTACAGAATCCACACTGTGGATCAAATAGACTTTATCCACGATATACTTCACCTTATTGCGCTGCAGGTGCCCGATCATATGCCATCTGATGTCCTTCGGCATTTTTTCATATTTCTCCATAAGTTCCTGCACCTTATTTTCGCCAAAATCCCGGCAGCCATAGGCATAGGCCTGTTCGATATCTTCTACCGGTTTGGTCTTACTCACCGCAATCAGTTTTACTGATTCTGCAGCACGTCCACACGCACTGCATGCTTTTTCCATATTCTGTTTTACACTGTCAAGATTTTCCTTAATCATAGATGAACTCATTATCCCCCACCATGGAAGCATCCAGCACAATATAATCGTATACATTCAGGCCATACATCGTATTGGATTTTACCACCGAGTACTCGTCATTGTTGTACAGGATACTGATCTCTTTAAAATCCGCATATCCCTTATTGATATTATACACACCGGTCAGGGTGCCCGTATAACTGATGGCAAACTTTTCCGTTGATTCCGGCTTGATGATGTAATTGCCGGCTCGCAGGACCGTATCATCAAGATAATAGTCTGTCTCAGTCTCATGATAGATAGGTGTCTCTATAAACTGTGTGATCGCGTTTCCCTCATCGTCATAGGTCTCCAGCAGGACGCCGTTCTCACCGCGTTTACCGCCCTTCGTCACATAAGACTTGGGCACGATAAAGAACTCTTTCTGCACAATCGAGGTGTTAGGGATCTTAAGTCCCTTTTCATCCTCCAGAAGAAGCTCAATGTCGATAAACCGGTCCGTACAGAACGTGATCATGGAATTGGTAAAGGAAAGCGATACGAAGTTGTCTCCCTCTTCATTCGTAAAGATATCCACTTTGCCCCAGGCCGTGTACTGATTCTTTAAAAAACGCACCTCCACGTACACATCCTTACCATCCTGCCGTTTTTTCTCCAGGACATCCAAAAGTTCCTGCTCCGCCTGGATCACAATGGACCAGTCCTCACTCTTGCAGAGTTTATAGATTGGGTCTCCCACTGCCACCAGATCATTGTTCACCAGATATTTTTTTTCATACTTCTCCTCATCAAAATACTCTTTCTTCATATCCTGCAAAGTCAGATTCTCATAACCGTCCGTGGCAAACACCGCAATCCCGCTTTTATCCGCATAGTGGTAATTGATCAAAGCAGTGCCTGAAGCATCGTTTAAGGCATCCGCATTTTCCAGAATGTTATAATTGGCAAGTTTTATGACGGTTCCTTCCACATTGTGCTTAAAATTATAGACTTCACCAAACTGCCTGCAGTCAAAACGATTGGTAAAGGAAGTGATCTCCGTCTTTAATTCGGCCAGATCCGATTCTGACAAGGTATTTTCCCCGCTTTCGCCGGCCTTGATATAATCGGCAAGCCTGCCTGTCTCATCAATCGTATAGACCAGGTTCCTGGCTGCAACACGCTCCCCCTCTCTCGCAAAATAGTTGATATATCCCGCATCCTGGCTGGTCACAACCTCTTCCTCCCGCAGGGCGATTCCCTTGTAAATATTATTGGAAGTAAGTGATCCTTCTATAACGCTGTATCCCACGATATGATCCGTTTTAAAGTACATGACCACACAGATCACCACATAGATAAAAATCACGGCAAAGATCACCATACCGATATTTAAATTAATCGGCCTTCTATATTTAGCTATCTTATTGCGATCATCAGCCACTTGCAGTCAATCTCCTTCTCTCATGATAATACCCCGCAGCAAGCTACGGGGCATATATGGAATTCCAATTTTTAATATGTATATTTGCCTATAAAGAAACGATAATCTTAGAGCGAACACTTTCCGGCAGCTCACTCTCGTCCAAAGATATACTTATCACAAAATCTACATGGAATTTTTCGCTGATTTTCTCAATCTTGGCAATTTCTCTGTCAAGATTTTCCGCCTCCAGACAGGCAATCTTTAAAAAGCTGTCGAAATACATCTGCTGCAGATCATGATCCTGTGAAATGATACCACAGATAAAACCGATAAACTCATCACTGTTTGTAACCAGATACTCCGGCACATCGATCAGTCTGATCTTGTTGTTCAGTTCAAACATATGCTTGGTGCTCTTATCTAAATATACCACATTACCCTGTGCTTCTTTTATCTCCGTATTTACTTTATCAAGTAGATGCTTGGTCTTTCCTTTTCCCTTTTTGCCTACAATGAATTGAACCATGGTAAAACCCTCCTAAAGTAAAATATTTATATAGCCCTGTTCGATTATCTCCATCTACCAATTATTATAAGGGAAAGCTGACAAAAAAACAACTATAAAAGTTCATTCCCTGCTTTATTTCGTAGCGCTCTCCAGAAGTGTGCTCATATCCTCATACAGCTGCTCCCTGGAATTATCTTTGAGGATAACGGATATATAAGGAGTCCCGCTGCTGCTTCTGGACAATAGGATCAGACAATGTCCCGCCGCACTGGTAGTCCCGGTCTTGCCGCCTACAACCGTCATATTGGCAGGCATCTCGTATGCCCCGCGAAGATAAAGGTTGGTATTCTCTACCTCTAAGGACTTATCCGCCCCATTGGCATCCATATAAACCGTGGAATAGGAATTCGTCTGTATGATCTCATTAAACAGATCATACTTTAATGCTTCCTGAAAGATAAGATAAAGATCATATGCCGTGACGTAATGTCCCTCTTCCGTCAAGCCATTGGGGTTCTTAAATTGACAATTGGTGGCCCCGATCTCCTGTGCCTCCTGATTCATAAGCGCCACAAATTCATCCACAGATCCACCGACTCCCTCAGCGATCAAAATCGCCACGTCATTGGCCGAATACATCAGCAGAATATGAAGGGCCTGATCCAAGGTCATCTTATCACCCGGTTTCAAACCGCATAACACTGCCCCGGATTCCGTGATCTTTACATTTTCCGAAGCCTCATACACATCATCCGGCTTCCCATTCTTAAGTGCAACAAGCGCTGTCATCACCTTTGTCAGGCTGGCCGGATTCATCTGGTTATTCACGTTCTTGGCATAGAGCGTTTCCAGATTTTTGGTATCAAAAAGCCCTGCGGCTCCCACTTCCGCCAAACTGACCCCCGAAGAGGGAACATCCTTGGCTGCCACACACAGATTAGCCGCAAAAGGCTCTATCGTCTCCTGATTCGCCACATTTAGAAGTTGATAACTGCTGACACTGTTCTGCGGCGAATAAGGCATATCATATTTGGTACTGCCACAGCCCGTCATGCAGATCATCACGGCCATAAGCGCTGCGCTTATCTTTAGTTTATGCTTTCTATTTGTACATTTCACGCCATTCAAGATCCCCTCTGTCGAGTGATTTGATCAACAGTTCCGCCGATGCCAGATTCGTTGCCAACGGAATGTTATGCCGGTCACACAACATAACTACATTATTGACATCCGGCTCATGAGATTTCGGATAGAGCGGATCGCGCAGAAAGATGACCAGATCGATCTGGTTGTGTTCGATCTGCGCTCCGATCTGCTGGGCACCACCCAGATGTCCCGCCAGGTATTTGTGAATGGTCAGATTGGTCACTTCCTCA
>CAYUKT010000189.1:0-5362 GCA_964445285.1 uncultured Bacteroides sp.
GTTATCAAAAGGAACGCCATAATTCTTGCCATTAACTACGGAGTATGCTGTCTTACCTGCTGCAAACTGTGAAAAATCGATTCCGCTGTTTGTCAGATCCGCACATACATCCGGGAAGCTGATAACGTTCTTCTGGAACGCATTGTCCTGCATCAGGAAGATGTCAGGCAGTGTACTCAGATCGCCGGAGGTAGCTGCTGTGGTAATCTTGGTCTGAATATCATCCCAAGGTGTCTCTACTACATTCAACTTGAAGTTCGGATGGTCTTTCTGATAAACCTTCTCTGCTTCATACATAGCGTTCAGGTTAAATGCCGGATCCCAGCACCATACGGTCAGTGTCTCATCACCGCCTGCCGCATCTGCTGCCGGAGCTTCTGTCCCTGCGTCTGCTGTCCCTGCATCCGCCGCCGGTGCCTCCGTTGCCGCTCCCCCATTGTCGGCCGCCGGTGCCTGTGTTCCAGAACCGCCGCCACAACCTGCCAATGAAAGAATCATTGCAGCTGCCAATAAAGTTGCTAAAATCTTTCTTTTCATCTTTTTTCCTCCCATTTCCCATTTTTTGTGCATATTGCGCACCATGCCTGTTGGCCTTTTTTCAGCATCCATAAACGTTTGGGCATTTTGTACACCATAACGTCATTTTCAACTGATTGTATATGCATTATAACTCTTTGCCATTTCTCTGTGTTATCATCAAAAAGCAAAAAAGATGCAAATTCGACCATAGATTTGCACCTTAAACGTTTGCGTTATTGAATCTACCATTATTCTGTCAAACAGTTTGTTCCGTAAACATTCATAACCTACCATCCTTTATAGGCAGAAATTTTATATCCCAGCAGCTTTGCCTCATAATTCTCCGGATGGATCTTCCACTGATATGGCGTAATATTCAATATCTTCTTAAAATTTCTATTAAAAGTGGACACCGATTGGAACCCACACCTCTCAGCCACCAGTTCCATGCTGTCCGTATGTTTCTTCATATATTCGCAGGCCATCTGCACCCGCACCAGATTCAGATAATCAGAAGGCGTCATATTCATTATCTTCTGAAACACCCTCCTGAAATGTGTCTCCGACATGTTACTAATCTGTGCCAGATCTCCAATCGTCAACTCTTCCGCATAGTGCACACCAATATAATGCAGCGCAAAGGAAACCTGAGAAACTCCCCTGCTCTGTTTCCTGACTTCCCCCACTTTTCCCTGATTCATCCGCGCAATATTGATCAGCAGCGACAGCAGGAGTCCCTTAACGCTCTCCACATAAAACTCTTTTTTATAACGCATCTCGTCCATAATATTCCTGATCAGCGTTGCCAGTTCCGGATATTTAGAGGCATCTTCCGCCCATGCCCTGTTATTGATGACCGCACTCAGATCATCTGTATAGAGGGAATCATCTCTGTACATTTCCCGCAAAAATGCTTCCACATCAATAAACAAATATTCCCAGCGGCTTAAACTAAAATTATCGCTGTTTGTATTATGAGGGAAATTCCTGGGAATCACAGTGAACATATCAGGCATGTAGGGAACCTCCTCTTCGTCAAGTTCCATCTTTCCATGCCCGTCATAGCAAAACCCTACTTCCATATAATTATGAAAATGCAGACAATCTATGGCTTCCCCATAAGGGCGGATCCATGCTTCCCCCAAAAGCGCTATGCATGGCTCATTCTGGGGAATCTCATAATAACGAAACTCAATTTCCTGCTTTTTTCTTGCCGCCATAGGTGCCCTTCCCTCCTCTCATCTGATCCAGAAGTTTTTCCTTATTACTCTTCCGCTTCTCTTCATAGCCCGTGGCCGTTCTCCCCACTATTCTTCTTCCCAATAATCCCATATGCTCGCCTGATCTCCCAGCCAAATATTGTCGTGCTTGTCCTTACAGCACAGCACCTCTCCTGTAGTCTCCGATTTATCATATCTATCCCAGAACAGGGACTCTCTCCTGTAAGGCGCGATCTCTTCGGCCGTAAGCTCCGTGTAGAAGGTACTGTTGGCGGGATCGCTGCTGGAGATTCCCGCCGCCTTGGGATCCAAAGATACTCCGATCACAAAATTCCCCTCTTTTGTCAGATAAAAATAAGGTACAAAATCATAGAATGGCTCCAATTCTTTATCCGCGCAGTTAAACCAGTCCACAAAAATATTCTCATCCTCCGGTACGATCATCTCTTCTCCCAGCTTTTCATTGAACTTGTCCGCCCACAGTCCGACAAAATCCTCATCCAGCCGCAATACATCTTTCAAGGCATAACTTTCTCCTGTCAAAAGATCCACCGTCAGAGCCCGCTGAGTAATATAAGTATACCAGACCGGATTGATCGGTGCATAGATTTCCTTATAGCGGACACTCATAAGGTACTGACTGTGATATGTCACGCTGCACTCCACATCACTACTGAAAATACTGTACTCCTCCTGCAGATGTTTCACTTCAGCATTTGGCTTCAGATGCCAGTAATTTATCCGGTCTAAGGCCATCTCATAGAGTTTGGCATTGATCTGTTCCATCTCTCCAATCGGCTCCACATCTGTTCCCTCAAGAATAGGATATTCCACTGTAAGCACATCCCAGTAAGGATATTCGTTCGAATACTCTACATAATACTGCTGTTTCTGCACCGTATAATCATGATATCCTTTGGGTCCTGCGTGGCTCACCAGATAAGCCGCAGCAGCGCCTGACGCCACTGCCAGGATGACGACCACCGCGAAAGCCAACAACAGCCGATGACTCTTTGTGGACGGCTGTGCCTCTTCCATCATTATCTGTTCTGATGCCGTCTGCTCCAGCGCTGTCTGTTCCGGCACTATTTGTTCCGACAAGTATGTATTTTTTTCAACAATTCTTGCTATTATGTTTTTAAAACCAATATTATCCCTTCTATATTCCGCTATACAATCATTATATTCTGTCTGCATTCCTTCCATAATTATTTACGCTCCCTCAGCCTTATTTAATCATATCGTATCTTTCCGTCAAATACAACCTTGTGTTCTCTGGCAGCATGCCTTCCCCACCCGGATTCTGTCGTATCTTCCTATATATTAAGAATACAAATGCCATGCATCAAAATATCATCATTTTTGCATCATAGTTGCATCATTTTCCAAAAGAATCCCTGCACAAATCTCAAAAATCAGAGAAATTTCCCAATACGTGGAAAACGAACTCCCCGGCGGTGGAGCGCCGAGGAGTTCGTTTTCATAAATATATACAAACTAAGGGATATAGGTAAACGCTTATTCAACGTCCTGCAATGCTGCGAAATCTTCTTCGCCTGTGCGAATCTTAACCACCTTATCCACATTGTAGACAAAAATCTTGCCATCTCCGATATGTCCTGTATAGAGTGCCTTCTTGGCAGCCTCCACCACGGTATCTACGGGAATCTTGCTGACTACTACTTCCACTTTGACCTTAGGCAGAAGAGTTGCATCCATTTCAACACCACGGTATCTGTCTCCCGCACCTTTCTGGATACCACAGCCCATAACCTGCGTGACCGTCATGCCGGTCACGCCCAGATCATTCATAGCTTTGCGGAGTTTATCATATCTGGAAAGTCTGGCAATGATAGCAACCTTATAGATACCTGTTGCAGCCGCCATAGGTACCTGCGCGAC
The DNA here is from genome assembly GCA_964445285.1 of uncultured Bacteroides sp. Lineage (GTDB taxonomy): Bacteria > Bacillota > Clostridia > Lachnospirales > Lachnospiraceae > UBA3282. Next base: position 3,642 of record CAYUKT010000189.1, read on the forward strand.
TTTGACAGCCGCCTCCTTAAGTGTCTGGGAAGCCTCATCATAGTCTTCCACACCAAGGCTCGTATTCTCATTTACCTCCATGGACATGGTATTAGATACATCCATGATGCTAAAGCCTGAGTATGCAGATGCCAGACCATGCTCCATGCTGTCCAGACCGACAATCTCTTCCTCCTGGGAAGCGCGAAGACCGATTACCGCTTTGATTATGAAGAATACAATCGTAATTGTCACCGCCGTCCACGCCGCTACTGACACAAAGCCTATCAACTGCAAACCGAGAAGCTCAAACCCGCCGCCGTAAAACAGCCCCACCAGTTCCTGACCGGAAGCATTGGCGATGGAATATCCCGGCGCCGTGTTGGTAGCGAAGAACCCTACAGAAATAGTCCCCCAGATACCATTCATCATATGTACTGCCACCGCACCTACAGGATCATCTATGCGTAGCTTGTAATCCAGTAACCAGACACCAAATACCACCAAAAGCCCTGCTACCGCACCGATCACGACCGCACCAAAGGCATCTGTCACATCACAGGGTGCCGTGATAGCCACCAGACCTGCCAGAGATGCATTCAAACACATGGACACATCCGGTTTACCATACTTGATCCAGGTGAAGATCATGCATACCACAGTAGCTACCGCCGGAGCAATCGTGGTCGTCACAAAGATGGAGCCCAGCTGCTCCACAGTCGTTGCTGCCGCTCCGTTAAACCCGTACCAGCCAAGCCAGAGAATAAATACACCCAGAGCACCGATTGGCAGGTTGTGGCCCGGGAAAGCATTGACCTTCGTGATCTTGCCGTTTTTATCCTTTGTAAACTTACCAATACGGGGACCTAAAATCTTAGCGCCCACCAATGCAGAGATGCCGCCTACCATGTGGATGGCGCAGGAACCTGCAAAATCGTGGAATCCCATCTGTGCCAGCCAGCCGCCGCCCCAGATCCAATGTGCCTCGATCGGATAGATCAGCGCCGAGATCACTGCGGAATACACACAGTAGCTTAAGAACTTCGTTCTCTCCGCCATGGCGCCGGATACAATGGTCGCCGTGGTCGCACAGAACACTAAGTTAAACACAAAATTGGACCAGTCAAAACTTTCATATGCCGTAAAGATATCAAATCCCGGCTTCCCGATCAGCCCCATCATGTCCTCACCCAGCAGCAGACTGAAACCGATCAGAATAAATACTACAGTACCGATACAAAAATCCATCAGGTTCTTCATGATGATATTGCCCGCGTTCTTGGCCCTGGTAAATCCTGTCTCCACCATAGCGAATCCAGCCTGCATCCAGAACACCAATGCCGCACCGATCAAAAACCAGACACCAAATATCTGCCCGTTCATGACTTCCATAATCTCATTTGTCATAATATTCCCTCCTCATTGTCGATACGTGTGTAAGCGGGCCCGAATAGCTTATACGCGCAATAGAAAAAGCGCCTTGAGTTTCCTCAAAGCGCCTTTGCTTTTATGAGTTGCATTGTAGCACTATCATTTTTCCCTGTCAAGTATATTTTTATAATTTTTTCACAAATTCTGCTAATTGTTTTTGTCTCATTTTCCTAAATTATCCTTGGATTTTTTATAAAAAGCCTGGCATACACTCCACACTTCCCCCGGATTCACCTGCGCAAACAACACCGCCGCAAACACCAGAACACAACCCAAGATCTCCCGTCCAGACATGGTCTCATGTAAGATCA
>CAYUKT010000190.1:0-5355 GCA_964445285.1 uncultured Bacteroides sp.
AATTATGCTATTTGCACAATTATAATAGCATTGAGATGAGTTTCGCAAATGCCTGTAAAATATATTCCGAAAGGAGATCAAATCATGAAAAGTATAGACCAGACAAACTTCCTGGGCGGGGAAGGTACCGTCCACTTCGACCACATCCTGGAAGCGGAGGAAATGCACGGCATGAACCGGGTGTATGCCAAGATAACCCTGCAAAAAGGATGTTCTGTCGGGTATCATGTACATAACGGAGATGGGGAAGACTATTATGTGCTCAAAGGAACGGCCACTATCGATGACAATCACGAAAGAACCGTGACCCTCAAAGAGGGAGAACACCTCTTCACTGCTTCCGGCAAAGGCCACAGCCTTGCAAATCTCCATGCGGAAGAACTGCAGATCATGGCCCTGATCATCTATGACCATGAGAATCAGGCATAAAAAATACGGGCGCCCTGAAAGCAAATCTTTCAGGGCGCCGCCATCAGTCTTTAAATCTCATTGCCTGGAAACTGCGGGATACCCGCAAGTCCTCTGGCCAAATCCTCGTCCGTAGGAATGTAATCCGTCATTTCCCCGTTATTATAGCGTTCATAAGCCACCATATCGAAATAACCGGTTCCTGTCAGGCCAAAGAGGATTGTCTTCTCCTCCCCTGTCTCCTTACATTTGAGAGCTTCATCCATAGCTACACGGATTGCATGGGAACTCTCGGGTGCAGGCAGGATACCCTCCACTCTTGCGAACTCCTCTGCCGCCGCAAATACGGAAGTCTGCTCTACACTGGTAGCTTCCATATATCCATCATGATACAGCTGGGAGAGTACGGAACTCATGCCGTGGTAACGCAGGCCGCCCGCATGGTTCGGCGCCGGCATAAAGCCGCTGCCCAGCGTATACATCTTCGCCAGAGGGCATACCTTCCCGGTATCACAGAAATCATATACAAATTTACCTCTCGTCAGGCTCGGACAGGATGCCGGTTCCACTGCCACGATACGATAGTCAGCCTCCCCGCGCAGCTTCTCTCCCATAAAAGGTGAGATCAGACCGCCCAGATTAGAGCCGCCGCCCGCGCAGCCGATGATGATGTCCGGTTTCACGCCATACTTATCCATGGCCGCTTTGGCTTCCAGGCCGATCACAGACTGGTGTAAAAGTACCTGATTGAGTACGGACCCCAGTACATAACGGTATCCTTCCTGAGAAACTGCGGCCTCCACCGCTTCTGAAATAGCACAGCCAAGACTGCCTGTTGTTCCCGGGAACTCTTCCAGGATCTTACGTCCCACTTCTGTGGTATTGGAAGGAGAAGGCGTCACATGTGCCCCGTACGTACGCATCACTTCCCGGCGGAAAGGTTTCTGCTCATAAGAACATTTCACCATATATACCTGACAGTCCAAATCCAGATACGCACACGCCATGGAAAGCGCCGTACCCCACTGCCCTGCCCCGGTCTCCGTAGTCACTCCCTTTAAGCCCTGCTTTTTCGCATAAAAAGCCTGTGCGATAGCAGAATTCAGTTTATGGCTGCCGCTGGTGTTATTGCCCTCAAATTTATAGTAAATCTTCGCCGGTGTCTGCAGCTTCTCTTCCAGACAATACGCCCGTACCAAAGGTGAAGGTCTGTACATCTTATAGAAATTCCTGATTTCCTCCGGTATCTCGATATAAGCCGTGTTCTCATCCAGTTCCTGTCTGCTCAGTTCTTCACAGAAGATCCCCTTTAACTCATCAAAGGTAATCGGCTGCAAAGTACCGGGATTTAACAGAGGAGCCGGCTTATTTTTCATATCCGCCCGTACATTATACCAGCTTGTGGGCATCTCATTTTCTTCCAGGTAAATCTTGTAGGGGATTTTTGTCGTTTCACTCATAATGGCCTCCATTTCTGCGCCCTTGGCGCTCTCCACGCTCTTGTGACGCGTGGGTTCTGCTGTTGCTATGTTATCACAATCCGGATTGGAATATGCTTTTTATAAAAGATGGCATAAAAAAACCTGTCCCAATCCAAAATGCTGGGACAGGAGTCATTCTCCTGCGGTGCCACCCGGCTTGATACTTTACGTATCCGCTCATCGCATACTATCATATGCCTGATTTGGTAACGAAGTCTCCTCTCCGTCTCGTCTACTGTCTTCGACTCGCCCTCCGAAGCCCATTCCTCCAAGCTGTCCATACCGCCTTCCACCTACAGCGGCTCTCTGTCATGAACGGATCCTTACGAATCACCGGGAGTACTTACTCTTCTTCAACGGTTTCTATTCTCCTTTATAGCATAGTATGCAGGAATTGTCAATACGTTCTTCCGGCTGGCTGCCGCCCCCTTAAACGGAGGGGCAGCCCTCAGTTTTCTATATTCTTACATCTACCGGCGCGTATCCGTCCGTCTGTTTCTCGCCGTTCTCATTTCCATTTCCCTGCTGCTTTCCATCCCGGGCTTCGTTGTCAGCCTCCTCCTTGGAACCAGCCCTTTTCTCGTCCTGCTTCTGCGTCTCTTCCATACCGGTTCCGTCTTCTGCCGCATGTTCCAGTTTTTCCCCTGCTTCCTGCAGCTTACTCATCTGGGCTGTCTGCGCCGCCTGCGCTTTACTGTTGACATCAGCCAGCTGTTCCTGCTTACTGCTGGTACCTACATTACGTGCACCGTCCAGTTTCATCTCTGCTTCCAACACGCCTGCCCTGCCTTCCATCCGCTGCGCCACACTGCCCTGTACGGCAGCCGTCTTTTGCGCACCGTCCGCTGAAATGAGCGCTTCCATGCCGGCCGCTGAAATTCCCATCTCCACACCCGGTCTGGAATCCTTACGGACATTATCCTGATATTCGGGAAGCCCCAAAGGATTGTCCTGACTCTGCCTTTTCTCTTCCCGCTCTTTCATTTTCTCTTCCATTTCATGCTGGCGAAGCTGCATGGTCAGGTCGCTGATCTCCTTCTGGAGTTCCTGCCGTTTCTCTTGTTTCATCTTCGGCGGCATATCCTGCCTGCTGTTTAACTCCTGCAATTCCTTCTGCGCCTGATTGATCTTGTCCTGAATCCCCTTTGCCACCGGATCGTCCTGTCTGCCGCCCATCTTGCCGGGCTGCTGTACGCCCTGACTGCTGCCTACTGCTCCTACTGTCATATCCGTATCCTCCTTGTTACGCAATATACCAAACAGGTATTTCTTTGGTTATATTCTATATCGTAACTCTATCTGCAGCAGATAAGCATTATGCTGTGAAGCGGATATTTTCTGTTGTAAACGCCAAAGGCAAGAAATGAGGGGCGCCTGTTACTCCCTGCAAACCTGCAGCATCACACTCAGCCGGAACACCTGCTCCCCAGCCTCCACCTCTATATCCCCGTGATACTTCTGCGCCACGCGGCGGATATTGCGCAGTCCGAACCCGTGAAGCGCCTTATCTTCCTTGGTCGTAACAGGAAGCCTCTCTTCCCGGTCCATGACAAATTTATGATAATAAGAGTTTTCCACCTCGATGAGATATGCATTCTCCCGCAGAGAAGAAGAAATCTTAATATATCCCGCCTGCCTGTTTTCTTTTGCACATGCACTGTCATTCTCTGTGCTGTCTTTTTTCTGCACCGCCTCGATCGCATTGGCCAGCGCATTGTTTAGGATGATGCTTAAGTCAAATGCGTCAACCTTACGGCCTGTCGGATATTGGAAGTCACACGTAAACTCAATCCCCTTCTCCTGCGCCTCCCGGCTTCTCTCCATCAAGATCACATCGGTGACCGGATTGCCGCTCTGAATCTGATCCGCCACCGCACTGTACTGTATTCTCAGAGATTCCACATACTGTTCCTGCTCATGGCCTGCCAGCTTCTGCATCACCAACACATGATTCCCCATATCATGTTTTAAACTGCGGATCTCCCGGTAAAGTTCTTCCACCTCCCGGATATGGCGCTTCATATCCTCCATCTGCCCGGCAAGCAGATCATTACGCATTTCCTCCCGCTGCTTCTCTTTGATATTCTGATACAAGACAATAACAACCAGTATCGGGATATACAGACTCAGGCAATACAAAAGCATCATCCCATGGTATAAGACAGAAGAATCAAGTTCACTGTACTGTAAACCTACCGGCGATTCCCAGATATACTTCACATATGCATACCCCATGACACACGTAAAGGAAGGCAGTGACATCAACAGGAACTCCCGTCCCTGCATCTTTTGTTCCTTGCCATGGTATGCCTTCACGATCAGTCCTATCGCTATCATAAATAAGGCAATCTGTGACAGAATCTCTATCACACTCTCAGCTGCATACAGATAATACCCCTTCTCCACATCTATATAACCCGGCTCCAAGAACAAAAACAATTTCCAGAGCACAGCCCCGACCGTGACAGTCGTCCGTGCCACCAGCCAGCGGACGGCATAAAATGTCCATGCCAGGAAAATCTTCTGCAGGAAATTCTCCCGCTCCATCAGACACATGACCGCCAAGGCCGCCATGACACCGATCAGATACGCCCAAAAACTTGGTATATAATAGGGTTCATACCATAAAATAAGCATGACCACCAAATACGCAGCCCCGGTAAATAACGCTGTCTTTTTCTCTTTTACAAAATCCCGTACCAGATAAAAATATGCCCATGCCGCCAGCAAGGCCATCAAAAACTGATATATCTCATTTGTCACCGAATAACAAAGTTCCCAATCCATCAGTTGATATCCACCTGTGTAAAATCAATTCCAAAATCCTCGTAAATCCCAACCGGAACTTTATCTTCAAAATTATATTCCGCATAGTCATCTGTCTCAAAATCATGGACCACCACCGTCTTTTTCAGCGGATCCACTATCCAGTACTCCCGCACGCCAGTGGTGCGGTATTTAAAAAGTTTAATCGAACAATCCATCTCCCTGCTGCCCGGCGACACGATCTCTATCACCCAGTCCGGCGCGCCCTGGCATCCCTTATCGTCCAGTTTCTCCGGGTTACAGACCACCACAATATCCGGCTCCACATAATTGTACTTGTCCCGATTGATAAAAACCGCAAAAGGCGCCAGATATACCTCGCAATCACCTTTGTGTTCCCTGATGTAACTTTTGATCAGATAATAAAGTTCTCCAAGCAGCTTCTGATGCACCCTGGCAGGTGATTCCATACGGTACATCCTGCCGTCAATCAGTTCCGCCCTCTCCCCGTCAGGCAGGGCAAAAATATCCTCGATCGTATACCTCTCCTGTGTCGTTTCCGCCATCGCTAAATTACCTCTTACTTTCATAACTTCCGTCTCCTTTCCTGTGTCAGGAGACTCCCTGCGTACCCCGGCATACCGCCCTTTGTCATGGATATCTCCCGCCTTAAGCATTGACATTTTTTCATATTATAACA
>CAYUKT010000191.1:0-5349 GCA_964445285.1 uncultured Bacteroides sp.
AAACGAAGTCAACCGCTTTTTTCCATTTATGTATAATATGTATGATATTTTTTTATCTTTACCTGCCAATATCCGCCTATTGAGATATTTTTCCATTTTAAAGAAGTGAATTGCTTTTGAAGGTTCTCCGCCTAACCGAGTCCGCAAGACAATTTTACTTTTTTTTGCTTTTTCCTCTTTATATTTTGCATCCGTTTTACGATATATATATTAATCATATTTTTCATAGCAAAATTTGATCAAAAATCCATAAAAAGCCTTATATATACTTGCATTTCTCTTATGTATAATGTTACAATAAGACTATAGTTTACTGATAATAGGATGACTGTCAGTATTTGTACCTTTCTACACAATCTTATCATAAATACTATATATAAGTAGAAACGCCCTCAAAGATGTCTTGCAGGCAATGGATAGCCCAAGAAGACATCCGCGAAGATTTCATGGAAGAAGGGAGGGGCTTATGGCTTATAATTCTGTTCATAATTTAACAAATGTCTACAATTTTTATCTGACCACTTATGCGCCCAAGTCGAGTACGCCTTATGATACGCATAAGAAGAGTGAGCTTCGCAGTGTATACAATTCCATCGTCAAAATGAATAAAGAATCCCCTCTGTTCATTCTGGATACCAGTAAGGAATCGCAGCGTTTTGCAGTGGGCATGAAAGAAAACGCCAGGGAACTGCGCAATACAATTGCTTCCCTCGGTGGCCTGGACGAGGAAGAGCTCTTAAATAAAAAGGTGGCTTACTCCAGCAATGAGAACATAGCCTCCGCATCCTACATTGGTTCCTCCAAACCCGAAGACGATACGCCATCCTACGAAGTCGAGGTAAAGAGTCTCGCTTCCACACAGGTCAACATGGGACGGTTTCTTTCCAATGAGGAAAATGTGTCACTTCCGCCGGATACCTACTCTTTCGATGTGAGCATAGATGATCTCAGCTATGAATTCCAGTTCAGTATCAAAGCAACTGATACGAACAGGGATGTCCAGGAGCGTCTGTCCCGTCTGATCAATAACGCGGGTATCGGCATGACGGCTCAGGTCATAAGAGATGACAATGACAATTCCAGCCTCAGGATAGAATCAGACGCCACGGGCTTAAAGAACGGTAAATACAATCAGTTCCATATATCCGACAACCGAACCAGTAAGGCTTCCGGCGCGGTTGATTATCTGGGACTGGATTATGTTGCTTCACCGCCCACCAATGCCTCTTTTCTGGTCAATGGTGAGGAGATCACCTCTACCTCAAACCACTACATCTTGGATAACACTTACAATCTGCAGTTGAAAGGTGTCAGCAGCGAGGACGGGGAAACCGCTTCTATCGGTCTCAAGACGGATGTAGAATCTTTGGCAGAAAATATCAACACGCTGGTGCGGGGATATAACTCTTTCCTGCAGGCTGTGTCGGAGTTCGGTGAGAATCATCCCAAGAGCAACCGCCTGTTCCATGAAATGGGCAGTGTGGCAAGACTCTACGCCAAAGGGCTTACGCAGGCAGGACTCAATTTAAATCTGGATGGCACCTTGGAAGTGGACGGCGATCTACTCAGACAGAAGGCCACCAGCGATGATGCCAGGGAGGCATTCTCTTCCATGAGGGGATTTACCAATTCCATCCTGCGCAAATCAAATCAGGTAGCCCTGAACCCAATGAACTATGTCAACAACGTGATCGTTGCTTATAAGAACCCCGGCAAGAACTTTGCCACTCCTTATATCACCAGCGCGTACAGCGGCATGATGTTCAACAGTTATTGCTGATATAAAAAACAAGCGCCAGCGCGCTTGTTTCAGAGAATACTTCGCATTCTCCTTACGAGGCAGCTAAACACTGCCTCGTTATATTTTCCATGCAAAAGCACCGAGTGATCTCTGTCGGAATTTGCCAATGTTAGAGCGGTATATTCCCATGTTTTTTCTTCGGTGACTCCATCTGCTTATTTTTAAGCCCGCGCAGCGCCTTGATCAGCGCCTCTCTCGTCTCTTCCGGTTTGATCACCTCATTGACATAGCCCCTGGCTGCAGCTACATAGGGATTTAGAAACCTATCTTCATACTCCTTCTTACACTGCGCCCGCATGGCTTCCGGATCCTCCGCCGCCTTAATCTTACGTTTGAAGGCAATGTTCACCGCACCGTCCGCTCCCATCACCGCAATCTCTGCGATGGGCCATGCATAGACGATATCCGCACCCATCTCTTTGGAATTCATGGCAATATAAGCGCCGCCATAAGCCTTACGCATGATCAGGGAAATCTTCGGCACCGTGGCCTCGGAATACGCATACAGAATCTTCGCGCCGTGGCGGATGATGCCGTTGTGTTCCTGCGCCGTGCCCGGCAGGAAGGCAGGCACATCGATCAGCGTGACGAGTGGTATATTAAAGCAGTCGCAGAACCTGATAAATCTAGCTATTTTATCGGAAGCATGATAATCCAGGGAACCGCCCATGGAATTGGGCTGGTTGGCCACGATACCCACCACCTTGCCTTCCATCCGGCACCAGCCTACCACCGCATTGGTGGCAAATTCTTTCTGTACCTCAAAAAAGCTGCCTTCATCCACAATACAGTCAATGACTTCCTTCACATCATAAGCGTGACGGGAATTATCCGGCACAATATCCATGATCTTGGCCGCCTTTGCCTTCATGGTGCTTGCCGCCTTACCACCCTCGCTTCTGCCGAACACCTTACCTACCCGGGGCAGGATGCTCTGTCTCTCCTTGGTATTGATCACCGGTGGTTTCTCTGTCCAGTTGCTGGGCAGATAGGACAAAAGTTTACGCACGCCCATCAGGCACTCATTCTCCGTATCATACGTAAAGTGGGATACCCCGCTCTTCTTCGCATGCACTTCGGCGCCGCCCAGTTCTTCCACGGACACTTCCTCATTGATAACGGTCTTCACCACATTTGGCCCCGTGATGAACATCTTGGAGGTATCCTTTACCATAAAGATAAAGTCGCAGATGGCAGGTGCATAACAGGCGCCGCCGGAACAGGGTCCCAGGATCACCGCGATCTGCGGGATCACACCGGAAGCCTTCGTGTGGCGTAAGAACATGCCGCTGTAACCGCTCAAAGAAGAAATACCCTCCTCAATCCTGGCGCCGCCGCTGTCATTGATACAGATCAGAGGCGCTTTCATCTCCATCGCCATATCCTGTATCCGGCAGATTTTAAAAGAATGATATTCTCCCAGCGTACCGCCGATCACCGTAAAATCTTCGCTGGCCACAAAGACCTGTCTTCCGTCAATCTCACCATAGCCCGTCACTACACCATCACCAGGCACCCGTCTCTTATCCAGATCAAAATCATCGATACGTGATTCCAGGAATCCATCCACCTCCACGAAGGTGCCGGGATCAAGCAGGATCTCAATCCTCTCCCTGGCTGTCAGTTTACCTGTCGCATGCTGTTTATCAATTTTATTCTGTCCGCCGCCAAGCAGCGCCTTCTCTCTTCTTCCATCCAGTTCCTTAATCGCTTCGTTCCAGTTCATAACGCCTCCATCTGATATCCTGACCATCATTTCATATTAAATATTTGAAACTCCAATACTTTGATATTCAAACTATCAAATTTTATTATAGGCAGAGTACTGCCTCTTGTCAATACTCTGCCTGCATCTTTTTATAGTGCTTCTCCTAACTCCTCCCGCACCGCTGCCAGTGCCGTCCCGATCACTTTATCCATATCGTAATATTTATACTGTCCCAGACGGCCGCCAAAAATAAGATTCGGTTTTGTCCTGGCCAATTCCTGGTATCTGCCAAGCAGTGCATCATTCACTTCATTATTGACAGGATAGTAAGGTTCCTCCCCCTCCTGCCAGTGTGCCGGATATTCCATGGTGATCACCGTGCCGGGCTGGGTGCCAAACTCAAAATGCTTATGTTCAATGATCCTCGTATAAGGAATCTCACGCTCCGTATAATTCACCACCGCATTACCCTGATAATTATCACAATCGGGAAGTACCTCTGTCTCAAACTGCAGTGACCGGTATTCCAGATGTCCCAGACAAAAATCAAAATACTCGTCCAGCATTCCCGTATAGACCACCTTATCATAGGTATTGCCGGCCCGGTCTGTCACAAGGACGCGTCCGTCCATCTCCTGCTCTGTCACAAACTCTCTGTATGAAACCCCAGTCTTGACTTTGATTCCCCGCAGCATATTCTCTACCATTATGGTATAGCCTCCAATAGGAATCCCCTGATATCGGTCATTAAAGTAATTATTGTCATAAGTAAAACGAAGCGGCAGACGTTTGATGATAAAAGCCGGAAGTTCCCTGCACTCCCTGCCCCACTGCTTCTCGGTGTATCCTTTGACCAGCTTCTCATAGACGTCCGTTCCCACCAGGGAAAGCGCCTGTTCTTCCAGGTTTGCAGGTTCTTTGATACCTAAACTTTCAATCTGCTGTGCAATCTTCGCCTGCGCCTGCGCAGGCGTGGTCACTCCCCACATTTTGCTAAATGTATTCATATTAAACGGCAGATTGTACAACTCCTCCTTGTAACGTGCGATAGGAGAATTAATATAATGATTAAACTCCGCAAATCGGTTTACATAATCCCAAATCTTTCGATCCGAAGTGTGAAATATATGCGCCCCATACCGATGCACCTGAATCCCCTGCACCGATTCCGTATAAACATTGCCGGCGATATGCTCCCTCCTGTCGATAACGAGCACCCGCCGGCCATGTCGATTCATTTCACAGGCAAACACGGAGCCAAACAGCCCCGCGCCAGCCACAAGATAATCATATTTCATTACTACTCTTCCTCTGCCGCCTTATACTTCTCCAGCTGTGCATAATCTTCCATCAGCTCGAGCGCTTTCTTACGGCCTGTCTTATTAAGCTTCACATAATACTGCATTACGCGGTTCTCCATAATCTTGCCGCCCAGAAGACTCTTCTGGTTGAGTGGTGTGAAGTCCACCGGATTCAAATTCAGCCTGTCACACATTCTGATCACCGTACCATAGGCCATGCCCTCAATACCTCTATCCAATGCTGTGACTAATGTGGAGTATGGAATCTCCATTTCGATCGCGAACTGTCTTACACTCTTGTACTGCTTTAAAATTTCCGCTTTTAAAATTTCTGCCTTTGTCATGATATAAGACCTCCTCGTATTATACTGTTTGTCTGCTCAGGAGAATTTTTCCTCCCCTTTTATATTATATAGTGTAACACAGCTTTTGCCGAAAAGGAACCACCAAAAGCTCATTTTTAACGAAATATCGTCATCATTGTCAATTTTTACTATTTTTTTCAAATGTTTTTGTATAAAAAGTCTAGTACTTCTACC
>CAYUKT010000192.1:0-5310 GCA_964445285.1 uncultured Bacteroides sp.
ACAACTGCAACACTTCCCATTCATTGTATCTTAAAACCTCATAAAAGGGAAGCTTGATTTTTACAAGTGATAACGCATCCTCTCATACAATTCGTGAAGCCTTTGCCCTTCCTCCGTGTCCGCAATCCCCGCACCGGCCTCAATCTCATAAGGCGTCTCATAACATCCGGGCCGTTCCTTTCGATACCGTCTGATGGTACGGCGGTACTGTCTGCGGATACGTTCCGCTTCTGTCAGTCTCCCTCTGCCGCCATGCGCAGGTCTTAGGCTGATACGCTCCACATTCGTTTCCTCTTCTTCCAAATCTTCCACCAAATCCCCATTTTCATCATAGGTTTCCCGGAAAAGACCGGCCATTTGGCGAAGTCCATAGACTCCCAGAAGAGCAGTCAGAAGAATGATTCCCCCGGTCATGACTTTTTCCAGGGTCTTCATCCAGGCCGGCGGCTCTTTCACTTCCATCTCCATCCAAAAAGGCATCTCTTCCCTTTCTTCCGGCATGATGGAAAGCTCTTCCCACAATTGCCCAGGCGGCCCGCCGAATATATCCACCCTGCCTTTTAAAAGATCCCGGATATCCTGATGATTTCTATACCCAGCCATAGCGCCTGCAAAAATCCCCACGCACACAATGCCTGACAAAAATGCCAGACAGATACCGCCATTTATTCCATAAAGTCTCCTTTTAGGCAGATTACATACCCGATGATTCAAAAAAAGATACTCCTCCGTGTTTTCCAGATACCGATACAGGAACGCTATGCACAGATAAACCGGCATCATACCAACCGCAATATTGCCAAGCGGCGGATTGTTGCAGAATTTTCCGACCCCGTATGCCAAAACAAACACCAGCATATATATGACCCGTGGCTCCGTGAGCATACTCTGTCTCGGCTGCCAGTCAGGATTCTTTTCCTGCCTGTCCACACGCTTCTTATCATACAGTCTGATCAGTATGCGTTCCACAAAGACAAGGACAGATTCCAGCGCTACGATCACTGCCACGCCAATGCCCATGTCCATAACACCTCTGCCTCCTGCCAACCCATGCAGTTTCCAGACGATCAGATTCACTGCCGCCGCATAAGATGCGGAAAAGAACAGATACGGCCCCATCCGTCTACACCGTTCCACCAACAGATCTGTTCCCGCCACCACCAGAACAACCAGCAGATTGAGGAGCCACACCCATACCATCTCATATTTCGTTTCTTCCTGAATGACCAATCCATACAAAACCGGCGCCGCCATGGATAATATGCAGCCGGCATGTCCCCATCCAAGAATCTGTTTCACCCGTTTCCTCAATATGCTGTCACCTCCCTCACCACACAGTGCAGATTGCTCCCGGTACTGACAGCTGTCCTGTACTTTGCATCCTGCGGATACACCCACAGACCATATGCATCCTGTAAAAAGTGTTCTATCTTTGCCTGATTCCGTTTTCCATCCCTGGTGATAAAAATCGGAAAGGCATCCACCGGCAGTTCCCGCAGGATATCCTGATAGGCGGTTGTCTTCCTATCTGCACCAATCCGGCACAACATCTGCTCAATCTGGCGAAGCCGCCCTCTATGAGCTTCCGGTTCCATACGCACAGTCTCTAAAAGATTCACGCAGATTCCCACTTCCACGCCTTGCCCGATCAGCCGCTGTGACAGACAGGCCGCCACACTGATGCTCTCCTCTATCAGATAATCCTGCCTGTAAATACCCAGATCTTCCACATCCAGATAGATCATCACCTTCTGCGTGAGGGTTGAATCATATGTATTGACCATCATCTCTCCCGTTTTGGCGCTGGCTTTCCAGTTAATCGTCCGCAGGGGATCCGCAGCCGTATATTCCCTGATGCCATGAAAAGCAAAGGGATCCTCATAAAGTCTTTTGGCACACTGCAGTGTCCCCATCAGGCGCTCACAGTCTATCAAGATATCCGTCACATCCACCCGCTTTGCATACACATCCAGTGCCGCCTGTACCTTCTGTTCCCCGGCATATTTTTGACCATAAAACAACGAATAACTGCGAAGTTCCAGAAGTGCTACCGGATAATGACCTCTCTGCTGACATTCCAAGGGAATCTCCCTTTTGATGCGCTGACTGCCCAACAGGGAAAAAATATCCCTCTTATATACATAATCGCTGACTAAAGTATTTTCCATCTGGGCAAACGCCACACCCTTATCCAGCCGAAATGCGATCTCCAGCACAGGCACCGGCATCCGCTTACGATTCTCAATCTGTTCTATGATATGGGCCTGTCCGCCCGCATACACATGATCTTCCACAAACCAGAGCGTACACTGCAAATCTTTCATCCAGACTCTGCCATACAGAAAATACCATCCTGCCGCAAGCAGTCCCACCCCAGCCAATAATATGCTAATCATGTCGTGCCCAATCTTCCGTAGGCAGTGCCACGCTCTGCAGCAATCCCCGGATGATCTCCACATTGGATTTCTCATTGCCATAGACTGCTAAAAGCCTGTGCGCCAACACAGGTACCGCCACCCGCTTGATATCCTCCGGCACTACAAAATCACGCCCCGTAAGCATGGCCCATCCCTGGGAGGCCCGCAGCAGCGCCAGAGTACCCCTGGGACTGACACCGGTAACCTGTTGCCCCTGCCTGGTGGCCTGTACCAGATTCACCATATAATCACGCAGGTCCGGATGCACATAGACTGCCCGGCACTGTTCCTGCAGTTTCCGTATCTCCCCGATGGAAGCCACCGCGTCAATCTCTTCCAGAGGCTTTGCATGAATATACCGGTCTAACATCTGCCGCTCCTGTTCTTTCTCCAGACTGCCCATACTGATCTTTAACAGGAAACGATCCATCTGTGCCTCCGGAAGCGGAAAACATCCCAATGTCTCCACCGGATTCTGCGTTGCTATGACAAAAAACGGCTGCTCCAACACCCTGGTCGCACCGTCCACCGTCACCTGTCCCTCTCCCATACATTCCAAAAGGCTGGATTGCGTACGCGGGGTGGCACGGTTGATCTCATCCGCCAGCAGCAGATTGGCAAACACCGGCCCCTCTCTGAATATAAATTCTCCCTGCTCTTTATGATATACGGAAAGCCCCGTCACATCGCTGGGCAGAAGATCCGGGGTGAACTGAATCCTTCGGAACACAAAATCCATGGACTTAGCTAATGCTTTGGCAAGCTGTGTCTTCCCTGTTCCCGGCACATCCTCCAGCAGCACATGCCCGCCTGCCACAAGCGCCGTTAAAAGGAGGGCCGTAACTTCGCTTTTTCCGATAATGACCTTTTCTACGTTTTCCTTGATTCTCTGCAAGATATTCGATGTCATTGCCAGTCTCCTCTTTTCCCGATTATTTAGTTAAAGCCGCCCGCCACAATCCGGTATTTATCTTCTCTCTCCCACAGATCGCACAATGCCTCATGATTTTTATCCGGCTCCAGCAGAAGCTTTGCCAGTTCGTCCAACTCTTCATACTCTTTCTCAGATGGCTCCATATCCTTTTTCGCCAGATAAGCCGGCACATGCCAGAAGAAGATCTCATCATTCATCAGACAATGAAAATCGTAGAACAGTGCCCGAAGCGCCGCTTTCGTACCAAGTGTCGGTGGTACGGACGCATAGTGAATCTCTTCCTCCCGATATCTCTTCTCCCGCAGACCCAGATAAGCCTGTGCCCCGAAGATAAAAGATTCTCTTGGGATATCATAAATATTAAAGTCAACATCCTCACAGCAGCAGTCCGCATCTGTCAGCACCCATCTTTCCTTATTCTGGTCATAATACTCCGTGATCCAATGATCGTGATTGATACCATCCTTTGAAATATATCCCGCAAAGCCGCTTCTTACCCGGGCCGCCATGCCTTTTGCTTTCAGAATGGCCGTCAGCAGGATTGCCTGCTCTCTACAACACAGATGCAGCTTATTCTCGATTTTTCTCCCCGTAGAATACCGTTCTTCCCGCCGGAATAATTCCGCAAGGATGGAAACAGCAGTCTGGTATCTCTCATTCTCAAACAACAGCCTGTCCGTGGGAATCTTTGTCATATCTCCATGAAAAGTATCCTTTACTCCCCTCTGTCTCATAATTGCCACCGGATGAATGATCTGATGGCGCTGTAACAGACACAATTCCTGAATATCATCTGTTAAATTTACTGCAAAATCCCGATAACATCCAAGATCCGTAAAACAGCTTGTCTGTCTGTAAAACCTGATAATCTCTTCCCGCATAACCAATATCCTCCCTGATAGCTTCTCCAATGCTTTCTCTGCCTTCCTCTTTAATAAAAAGTTTACCACAAACCTCTGTCTAAAACCTGTTCTTTTTTGCTATTATCTGTCGCTTGTGTTTTGATGTCTGCCTGTTTATAATATTACAATAATGCCATAATAACATGAAAAACAAAAGAAATATATCTTCACCATATACAGGAGAAACCGACCATGCAGGAAAGCAGACTCTTCAAAATCCTATACCATCTGCTGAATCAGGGACATGCCACCGCCCCGGAGCTGGCTCGTGAACTGGAGGTCTCGGTACGAACCATTTATCGGGATATTGACGCCCTAAGCAGTGCAGGCATACCTGTCTTTACGGAAGCCGGGCGAAACGGTGGCATTTATCTGATGGAGAATTTCATCCTGGATCGAGCTGTATTATCCCGGGAAGAAAAGCATGAAATTATGACTGCACTGCAAAACATCCACGCCGCACCGGATATGGAACATTCTCCTGTCCTTAATAAACTCTCGGCCCTTTTTCAGATGCAGTCGGATGACTGGCTGGAAGTAGACTATACAAGATGGGGTGATAAAAAATCCGATAGAAGCAAATTTGAATCCTTAAAATCCGCTGTTTTACAACGCCGTTGTGTCAGGATTTCCTATGCCGGCTCTTATGGACAGAACACCGAACGGATTGTCCATCCCCTGAAACTGATGTACAAAGGGCGAGCCTGGTACCTGAAAGCTTTTTGCACCAAAAGACAGGAATTCCGTCTGTTCAAGATAAACCGCATCCTGCATCTGGAAATTTTAGAAGAGAATTTCCCTTACTGCCCTTTTCCGGAAACAGACGAAAAACCCGCCACAGCGCATGAACAACAGGTCACTCTCTGTTTTCCGCCAGAAATGGCCTACCGGGTTTACGATGAGTTTACCCCGGAACAGATTACCCTGCAAGATGGCGGCACACTCCTGGCCTCTGCGAAGATGCCGATAGACAGCTGGCTGACCGGTTTTCTGCTCTCTTTCGGACCAGATGTAACCGTTGTGTCTCCCGCAAATCTGAAAAAAGATCTCGCCAGAC
>CAYUKT010000193.1:0-5299 GCA_964445285.1 uncultured Bacteroides sp.
TTTTATTCCGGTGAGCAATTCTGCCTGCACTCGGATTTTGATTTCGATCTGGTATCCGGCCGATACGTGATCGATGCAAAATCCATTATGGGTATTTTCAGTCTGGATCTATCCAAACCCATCGACCTCAATATCCACGCTGAGGACGGCATAGATGAGGTTATGGAGACATTAAAGCCCTACATCATGTAATACTTATCAAAGAAAGCCGAAAGAATCACTTATAACAATTAAGTGATTCTTTTTTGTTTAACGGACCACGATCAGCTCTTCTTCCGCGATTGCCGTGTCCACCAGTTCCCCTATCTTCTCCTGCAGATTCTGCTCGTGCTTCCTGATAATATTCAGATTTGGTTTGGTCACAGGATGCTTGGCCACAAAAATGGTACAGCAATCCTCATAAGGAAGTATCGAAGTCTCATAAGTATCAATCTTTTCGGAAACTTCCACAATCTCCATCTTGTCAAACCCGATCAGAGGCCGATAAACCGGCATCGTGCAGACCTCATTGGTCGCCGCCAGGCTGTGCATGGTCTGGGAAGCCACCTGGCCGATACTCTCCCCGGTAATCAGGCCCAGACAGTCCGTCTGTCTGGCAATATGCTCCGCAATCCGCATCATGTAACGGCGCATGATAATGGTAAGTTCATCATGGGGACATTTATCATATATATATAACTGAATATCCGTAAAGTTGATTACATGCAGATAAATCGGCCCTGTATAGGCCGCCACTTTCCGCGCCAGATCCACCACCTTCTGTTTCGCGCGCTCACTGGTATAAGGCGGTGCATGAAAATATACCGCGTCAATCTTCACACCCCTCTTGGCAATCATCCAGCCTGCCACCGGAGAATCAATCCCGCCGGAGAGCAGAAGCATCGCCTTGCCGCCGGTCCCAACGGGCATCCCGCCCGGTCCCGGTATGATCTCAGAATACAGATAGATCATATCCCGAATCTCCACGTTGAGAAGGATGTCCGGTTTGTGCACATCCACACGCATTTCCGGATAGGCGTCCAAGAGGATGCCGCCCAGTTCCGTATTGATCTCCATGGAATTGAGGGGATAATTTTTGCGCGCCCGTCTGGCCGCCACCTTGAAGGTCTTATGCTTGTCCGAATACACATCATCTATGTAACGTACCACCGCTTCTCCCAGTTTTTCAAAGCCTTCATCCGCCACATGCACCACCGGGCAGATGCCGGAAATACCGAATACTTTCTGCAGATTCTCCACCGTCTCATCATAATCAAATTCCGCAAGGGCATCCACATAGATACGCCCGTCCGTCCTGCGCACGGCAAATTTGCCCTCTGTTTTTTTCAGAGCATATTTAATCTGTTTGACCAGCGCTTCCTCAAACAGATAGCGGTTTTTTCCTTTGACGCCAATTTCTGCATATTTGATCAAAAATGATTTATACATAATTTCTCCCATCTATTTTGTAACGAGGCGGCACGGTCAAGATCAGCATTACCGTCCCGCCCTCCATATTTTATTATTACAATCTATATACCCGGACTATCCTGTTATTTATACCGGTCAAAGCCGTTAACGTCTTGTATACTTTCTCAGCATAGGCACCATCTCGCATAGAGCCTTCACCGTATATTCAATTTCTTCTCTGGTGGTAAATATCGAGAGGCTGAACCGGATTGTGGATTCCAACAATTCCTTCTCCACACCGATGGCCTTCAGGGTAACAGAGGGCTGTGGTTTGTGGGCGGCACAGGCGCTCCCCGCCGACACATAAACGCCCCTCTCTTCCAAGGCGTGTAAAAGTACTTCGCTGCGGACACCCCGCACGGAAAGACTCACTATATGGGCAGCGCCTTCCCTGCCCGGACAGCCGTTGACTTTCACACCCTCTATCCGGCTGACACCATCTATCAACATCTGCCTCAGTCCATACATTCTCTCCATATCGAGATCTAAATCCCTGTATACCATCTCCGCTGCCAGAGCCATACCGGCGCTTCCGGCTACATTCTCCGTTCCGGAACGCATACCCTTCTGCTGGCCGCCGCCGTACATGATGGGATTTACTTTGGCACCCTCCCTCAGATAGAGGAAGCCCACTCCTTTGGGGCCATGAATCTTATGAGCGCTGACTGATAACATATCAATCTGCATCTTTTTCGGATAAATACGGAACTTTCCAAACCCCTGCACCGCATCCACATGAAACAGCGTCTGAGGATTGCATTTCTTGATCAGCGCGCCGGCCTCTGCAATGGGCTGCAGACTGCCTATCTCATTGTTGGTATGCATGATAGACACCAGGATTGTGTCCGGTCTGATGGCTCGTTCAAGGTCTGACAAACGTATCCGTCCCTCCTGGTCCACCGGCAGATAAGTCACTTCAAAACCCTGGTTTTGCAGATAGGCCATGGGCTGTAAGATTGCCGGATGTTCAATCTGTGTCGTGATCAAGTGGCGGCCTCTTCTGTGATTGGCCATTGCCGTGCCAATCAGTGCAATATTATCAGATTCTGTCCCCCCGGAAGTGAACAGTATCTCCTTTTCACTGACTTTCAATATTTTTGCAAGCGTCTCTCTGGCATCTCTTACGTATCGTTCCGCCTCCACTCCTTTATGGTGCATACTGGAAGGATTACCGTAGTGTTCACATAGAATTTTATGCGTCAGCTGCGCAACCTCGTCAAAGCATCTGGTGGTCGCAGAATTATCCAAATACACTTCCATTTTTGCCATTCCTTTCTCTTAGATTTCATATTCTACGGAAGTTTTGTCGCAGACAAAATTAGGAATATTCTTCTCTCTAACTTTATATACATATACTATGTGGTTTTTTCGGGAAGGTCACACGGCTCTTTACTCTTCCAACCGGTACATCAGCCACGACAGCACCGTAAGACCTGCCGTCTCCGTTCTGAGGATCCGCCTGCCCAATGTGACAGGTTCTATCCCGACAGATAACGCCGCCTGTATCTCGCTCTCCTCGAAACCGCCCTCCGGCCCGATAAAGACTGCAATACTCTGCCCAGGCTGCACTGCCTCTATCACGGATCTGGTATGCTCCATGTTCTTTGCCAGTTCATAGGGAATCAACCTGACGTCCATATCCCCGGCAAGGCGTAACGCCTCCTGAAAAGAAACAGGCATATGCACCGCAGGTACCATACCCCGCCTGCTCTGCTTGGCCGCAGCCTCCGCAATCCCCTGCCATCTGTTCACCTTACCTGCCGCCTTTTTCTCATCCAGCTTCACCACACAACGCTTCGCCGCCACCGGAATAATCTCATAGGCACCAAGTTCCACGGCCTTCTGAATGATCAATTCCATCTTGTCAGCTTTGGGAAGGGCTTGGAAGAGATATACCTTTGCAGGAGGCTCCACCCCTTCCTCCTTGATAAAACGGAGGGTACAGACGACTGTATCCTCCGCAAACTCTTCTATTCCACAACGATATTCCCTGCCGTCAATCCCATTGCTCACGGCAATCTCCTCGCCGGGTTTCATGCGAAGTACATTCTTGATGTGGTTCACATCACTGCCGGTAATGATGATTTTCTTATCCTGTATTTGTGACGGTTCTACAAAGAACTGATACATACCGTAACTCCTGTCCCCAATAACAAATGCTTATTATTCTCCATTATTCTTTCACCTGACGCTTTTTGTGCTTCCTATCCCTCAATGCCTGCACTAACTTACCAAGCAGTATAAAAACGATAACGCCCGCCAGAGCGCCAGTACTGTCAAGCAGTACATCACTGACACGTCCAGCTCTGCCGGGAACAAACAACTGATGGAATTCATCGCTGGCGGCATAGACTGCCGTTGCCAGAAATGCCGTAATCCCCCTGCGAAACAGAGTCATTTCCCACAGACCAAGCCAGACAAACAACAGGATCGACAAGACTGCAAACTCTGTCATATGTGCGGTCTTTCTGACAAAGTACTCAATGGAATCTGCAATCTCCTGCAGCTGTTCTTCATCCAGATTCCAGTGGAAGAAATGTCCCGTGGAACTGACCATACGATAACTTAAGCTCTCGCTCACCACGCTGGATTCTTCTTTCGTCTGCGCCGAAAAAGCAAAAATAACACACATCCAGATGAGCGCCAGGATTCCCGCCATGTATCTTAACAATTTCATGTTCAGTTTTTCTGTTGCTTTTTTCATATCCAAGAACCCTTTAGAAAATAATATTTCATTACTTTCGCGCCGTCACCGACACCCATTCTCCCTGATACGTCACTTCAATCACGGTAAGTCCCGCCGCCTCAATAGCCTCCCGCACTTCCTGCTCCTTCACATCAATGATGCCGGAAGTAATATAGACTCCACCCTCTTTCAACTGATTTACGATCACAGGGGTGAGCGTCACCAGCACATCCGCCAGGATATTTGCCACCACAATATCATAACATCCATAACCTACTTTATCCTGCACTTCCATGTCCGTGATGATATTGCCGATCATCATCTGAAAAGAGTCCGCCGGAATACCATTGGCCTCCATATTCTGTGCTACGGCCTCCACCGCGCAGGGATCCAGATCCGTTCCGACCGCGTGTCTGGCACCGTACATCAGCGCCAGGATTGCCAAGATCCCGCTGCCCGTCCCCACATCCAGAAGCTCTGTCTCTTCTGTCAGGAATTTCTTGATCTGGCGGATGCACAGCTGGGTGGTCTCATGCATACCTGTTCCAAAGGCCGTACCCGGGTCGATATGTAATATCTTTTTGCCTTTATCCTCTTCTTTGACCTCTTCCCAAGACGGAATGACCAAAAGATCGTCAATATAGAACTGGTGAAAATACTGCTTCCAGTTATTAATCCAGTCGATGTCCTCTGTCTTAGTCACCAAAATAGTGCCTTCGCCGATATCCATAAACAGACGCAGGCCCTCAAGTTCCTCTTCTATCTGTGCCACAATGGCATCACGGGTTGTGGATGTTCCATTCAGTTCCAGACTGCCATCCTCTTTCTCCTCCACAAAGAAACTCAGATAAGCAATCCCGTCATCCTCCAGTCCCTCCGGCAGAATATCCACAAACATCTGCTCTTTTTCCAACGGTGAAAGGGGCACCTTGTCCTCGATCTGCGCCCCCTCAAGCCCTCTGTCGTAGAGCTCGCTGATAATGATATCCTCCGCCTCCACGACCGTCTTTATTCTGAATTTCATCCACTTCATGAATCGCCTTACTTCCTTTCACTGAGCTCCAGGAGCTTCGTCTTTAACTCGTTTTCCATCGTGCGCATCTCTTCCTCTGCAGCTCTTCGCTTCTCCCTGCCGTCGGCCTGAATCTTCATCACCTCATCCAG
>CAYUKT010000194.1:0-5291 GCA_964445285.1 uncultured Bacteroides sp.
TTACAGAGTATGCAGATAAATTGATTGAAGGACTCGACACGGTGGATTATGTGGAGCGTGTCAAAGTATCCCAGAAGAACTGGATTGGCAAATCCACGGGTGCAGAGGTGGATTTTGCAATCAAGGATAAGGAGGATAAACTCCGCGTTTATACGACAAGATGTGATACTTTGTTCGGTGCAACATACATGGTAGTGTCGCCGGAACATCCGATCATTGATAAATATAAAGACGATTTAAAGAACTGGGACGACATCTGTGCCTACCGTGAGCAGGCAGCCAGAAAGTCCGATTTTGAGCGGGCGGAACTGGCAAAAGATAAGACCGGTGTGTGTATTGACGGTATGACGGCCATCAATCCGGTTAACGGTAAGGAAATACCGATCTTTCTCTCGGATTATGTACTGAAGAGTTATGGTACGGGTGCGATCATGGCTGTGCCGGCCCATGATGAGAGAGACTGGGATTTTGCGAAGAAGTTCGGGCTGCCGATCATTGAGGTTGTGGCGGGCGGAAAAGATGTACAGGAGGAAGTGTACACGGACGTAGCTACAGGCACTTTGGTCAATTCCGATTTCCTGAACGGTCTCAGCGTGGCGGAGGCCAAAGAGAAGATGATCGCCTTTCTTGAAGAAAAGGGTGTGGGCTGTGCCAAGACGAACTTCAAACTGCGTGACTGGGTATTTTCCAGACAGCGTTATTGGGGTGAGCCGATCCCGATCGTACATTGTGAGAAATGCGGTTATGTGCCGCTTGATGAGAGTGAACTGCCTCTGGAACTGCCGGAGGTGGAAAGTTATATGCCCACCGATACGGGTGAATCACCGCTGGCATTGATGACTGATTGGGTCAATACAACCTGTCCCTGCTGCGGCGGGCCGGCGAAACGGGAGACCGATACCATGCCTCAGTGGGCAGGTTCTTCCTGGTATTTCCTGCGGTATACGGATCCTGATAACAGCGAGGCGCTTGCAAGCAAAGAGGCACTGGATTACTGGATGCCGGTAGACTGGTATAATGGCGGTATGGAGCATACGACACTGCACTTGTTATATTCCCGGTTCTGGCATAAATTCCTTTATGACCAGAAGGCAGTACCCTGTCCGGAACCTTATGCCAAGAGGACTTCCCATGGCATGATCTTGGGATTAAATCCTCATTGTTTCTCCAACTTACCGGTAAAAGAACAGGAGCAGCTGCTTGCAGAACATGGCAGTGAGAAGGCGGCCAGGGAGGCATTGAAAGAAAAATACGGGGAGATGGCGGAACATCCCGTGGTAAAGATGTCCAAATCCCTGGGGAACGTGGTCAATCCCGATGATATTGTGGCGGATTATGGCGCAGATACCCTGCGTACCTATGAGATGTTTATCGGTGCCTTTGAACTGAGTGCCGGCTGGAGTGAGGACGGCGTTAAGGGCTGCCGCAGATTCTTAGAGAGAGTGTGGAAGCTGCAGGATATCCTGACAGACGATATGAATTACTCTAAGGATATGGAGATCAAGATGCACCAGACGATCAAGAAGGTCAGTAATGACTTCGAGAGTCTGAAATATAATACAGCGATTGCAGCCATGATGGCGCTGGTCAATGATTTCTATAAGAAAAATACGGTGACCAAAGGTGAGTTCAAGACCCTGATCACGCTGCTTAACCCGGTAGCGCCTCATATCACCGAGGAATTGTGGCAGAAGGTTGGTTTTGAGGGCAGAGTCTACCAGACAGCGTGGCCGGAGTTTGAAGAGGCTAAGACTGTGGAGTCCACTGTGGAGATTGCCGTACAGATTAACGGCAAGACCAGGGCTATCCTGGATATCGGCAAGGACGATCCGAAGGACGAGGTGATCGCCAAGGCCAAGGAAGTGATTGCAGATAAGCTGACCGGAACCATCGTCAAAGAGATATATGTGCCGGGCAGGATCGTGAACATTGTGCAGAAATAATGGGTTTGGACTGGATTATCTTACAAGTATTGCTAACATGGAACTGGAAATAACAAATTGGACAAGTAAAAAAATGTAAAAATATGGAATAATACGATATGACCGCCGTCACCCGGTAAAGGGTGGGCGGTCATTTTCTGTGTGATCAATAATAAGAAAGTGCTGTTTTTAAGATAGAATAAATGCGGATTAACGCGCAGAAGAAGAATCCGTCCTTGCCAGTTCCGCCCCGGATTCCGCATTGATATAAATCACTGTAGTTTTAGCATCTTCTGCGGATACGCCGTTATAAATCTGGTAACGGTCCCCCCACTGTATAGAATGACATCATCAATGTGGATTCATACAGATTGGGTTCATCGGTCGTCAGGTAAATGGTGAATTCCGTACAGTCGGAATTGACAGTGATATCCGATATGTTTGGATAGTATTCTTTGTCTGCAAGAACAGTATCAATGCTGGTCTGAATCTCTGAAGCCATATCATTGATCAGTTTAGCCCTGGTGTCGCCGTCCAGCTGATATGTTATGTTATTGTCTGCATCAATCGTTCCATGGATCGACTCGTCTGACTGCTCCGTATCATCAGAGGATGATTGATTTTCCGTTTTGCTGTTCAATTGCGAGCCGTCTGCATTGTCAACAGGAATATCCGCGAGCTCATCGCCTGCCAGTGTAGCCGGAATCGTGATTTTGGCATCCGGAAGATTAGAAACCTCCTTGATCATAGACTCCCGGTTGTCCGGTTCACTATCAGGGGTGGAACCACATGCTGTTGTAAAGCAGAGCACGCCGGCGCATAGGAGCGCCCGTAATAAGTTGGATTTTTTTGTCATAGACCGTATTATAGGACAAGAGTTTGTGTTCTGTCAAATAGAAAATTTATTGTAGTTAAAATATTAAGATTTTAAATTTATTGTGAAAAAATGAATGATAGAATACATTAAGTGCGGGAAGAAGGATTAGAAGCAGGGTAAGGAAGCCTTTCATTGGTCAGACCGAGTAGATAATCTACGCTTGTGTTATGATAACGAGCCAATTGTATCAATACGGAAGTAGGCAAATCATTTTCTCCGGTTTCATATTTGGAATAACCGGTCTGGGACATTCCTAAAATAGCTGCCATTTTTGTCTGGTTTAGATCACAATCTTCCCGCAGTGCTCTGATACGAGGATACAAGGGAATCAATGCTCCTTTCTGCTTGTGAAAATAAGTGGTTGCACCAGAATTATTATTATATTGCAATTAAGATATTATAATACATTTCGAATTTTCACATTGACATTTAACCTGAAACAGGTTAAGATTAAATGAATCTAAAATCAAATTTCAGTTATGGAACAGGGAAAATCTGAGAATCAAAACAAAGTGGAAGAGCAGATAAATCAATCGAATCGGGAATTGAAAATCGTAGAACAGACAGATGGCTGTGAATCGGAAGCTGGTAGAGAAACAGAAGACTTAATTTTCATTGATCTGGATGCAGATATATCCAAAAGAAAAAGAGCTTCTGCATCACATAGGACTGATACTGCGCGATCAAAAAATAAGTGCAGCAAAAAGAAACGAAAGAAAAAAAGCGGAAAAATAGGAAGAAAGAAGAGTGCAAAAATCAGGAACAGGCTGTTGGTGGCAGGATTTATAATCCTGCAGATAGTTATATGCCTGGGAGTATTCGCTTTGATCTATCGTGCAGTGGGATACAGACGGTTACGGCAGCAAACTGAAAAAAGTGCACCTGAACTTACCGACATACAGGAGACAGAGCAAGCTTTAGATGAGATACTGCAGGTGGAAGCCTGGCAGGAGGATTGGGTTTTGTATCAGGGAAAGGTGTATGACTATAATGAGGATATTTTAACCTTTCTCTTTATGGGGATTGATAAGAATGACGAGATGGTACAGAAAATGTCGGAAGGTACGGACGGCGGTCAGGCAGATGCGCTGTTTTTGCTTGTGATGGATCCCCATGATCAGACCGTAGATATTATCGGTATCAATCGCAATGCCATGACTGCGATCGATATGTATGATGAGGAGGGAAATCTCGTAGACACGATCACCGCGCAGATTGCAGTACAGCATGGTTTTGGGGATGGTGTGGAAGAAAGCTGTAAATATCAGATGGATGCAGTAAGCCGTTTGTTTTGCCAACTGCCCATTCACGGATATGTGTCTTTAAACATGAGTGCGATTGCAAAACTCAATGATGTGGCAGGCGGTGTAGATGTGACGGTCCTGGAAAATCTTACAAAGGTGGATCCGTCCCTGTCAGAAGGCAGAAAGGTACATTTAGAGGGCCAGAGCGCTTTCTGGTATGTGAAATACCGGGATACCAGTATCAAAGGCTCAGCGGACGCCAGATTAGAAAGACAGAAACAATATCTCAAAGGCTTTGCCGATGCAGTAAAAGAAAAGGCCCGGCAAAATCCAGCCGTGATCATGGATTTATATAAGACGGCGTCTCCAATGATGGTAACGGATATTTCCATGGATGAAGCTTTTTATCTGGCGACAGAAGTACTGGATTACCATATCACGGAGGATAGCTTTTATATGACTGCGGGCGAGACGGTAGAGGGAGAATTGTTTGAAGAGTTTTATATAGACGAGGCAGCACTTTATGAACTGATATTGGAAGTGTTTTATGAACCGGTATTGATATCCGAATAATGTATATGGATATTGATATAAACCACAGAATAAAGAAAGGAGGACAAAGCCAATGAAAAAATCAATTGCTTTATTCATGGTTACATTGCTGTTTGCATCAATGACTGTATCAGCAAAGGAGTCTGTGACGACAAAGGATGTAGTCTCTAACTATGAGAGCACGGAGGATAACTCTTCCGACTCTTCCAGTGAGAGTGTTGCTGCACCTGCACCTGCTCCTGAGGCAGGCGTAAGCGTACAGGCAGCGGCTCCGGGTGCGGTTGTTAAGACCGACAGCGTGCGTGTTGCAGTTGTGAATGCAGATGGTTCCGTGTCAGCTGTATCTTTGACACAGCAGATCGCTTCTGTTAAGGCAGTGGTAGCTGACCTGGTAACTTCCCAGACAGCAGCCGGCAAGAGCGCAGGAGCAGCTGTTTCCCAGATGATGACAAGACCGGCAACTCCGATGTTTAGAGCTACCATCAATGCACTGGGCGGTAATGTAGGTATCAATGACTGTGGTACAGTCAAGACACTGGCGGCAGCGCAGGATGCATTTGGTAACACGATCGCATCAGCAGGCACGATCAAGGGCGTTACGGCAGGATCTCTTGTCATGCTCATGAGTGTCAATGCAGATGGAACTGTGGAGTATGTTGAGGGTATCGTTGACCCTGTAACAGGACATGTTATGGG
>CAYUKT010000195.1:0-5289 GCA_964445285.1 uncultured Bacteroides sp.
AGCGTCTTTTTCTTATGAAATGAATATTTTCACAGAAAGAACATCGCGATAAATTTATGGCTTGTTATGCGGTAAAGTTGTTGATAAAATAATAAAGAATGCGGCCGGACAAAATATAGGCAGACGATTTGGTCCGGTCTGTTGTCGCGCAGATCAGACAGCATAAAAGTGAGGAAAATCATGTATATCATTGCAGGTCTGGGGAATCCGGACAGACAGTATCAGAATACGAGACATAATATCGGCTTTGATGTGATCGATGTCATTGCGGACAAATATGATATTGCCATGGGGGAGAAGAAGCACAAAGCTGTCATCGGCAAGGGTTATATTGCCGGGCAGAAGGTGGTGCTGGTGAAACCCCAGACTTATATGAATTTGAGTGGTGAGAGCATCCGGTCCGTCATAGACTTTTATAAAGTGGACGAGAGACAAGAACTCATTGTGATCTCAGATGATGTGAGTCTGGATGTGGGACGGATCCGGATTCGGAAGAAAGGCAGCGCCGGTGGGCACAATGGGCTCAAAAATATCATTCAGCATCTGGGACATGATGAATTTATGAGGGTGCGGATGGGGGTTGGTGAGAAACCCCAGGGGCGCGACCTGGCGGATTATGTGCTGGGACATTTTACAGATAAAGAACGCGAAGTGATGGATGAGAGCGCAAGGTGTGCGGCAAAGGCGATAGAGGTCATGATCACCCAGGGGCCGGAGGCGGCCATGAATCTATATAATAAGAAAGTACAGGAGGTTTGATGTGAGGGCATTACTGGCTCCTTTGGAAGAGTTAGGAGAATATGAGGAGATTAAGAAACTGCTGGCGAAAGATCAGGCGGTGATCAGTTTAAGCGGATGCGTGGATTCCCAGAAGCTGCATATGATCTATGGGCTGGGCGAGAGCTTTCGGAATAAGATCATTGTCACATTCAGCGACCTGAAAGCCAAAGAATTATATGAAGATTATCAATTTTATGACAGAAATGTCATGTTGTATCCGGCCAAAGATTTGATTTTCTTTCAGGCGGATATCCATGGAAACCAGTTGGTGATGGAGAGGATCAAGTGTCTGCGCAGATTGTTGGAAGGCGTACCAGTGACGGTGATCACCACATATGATGCGCTCATGGCGCCGCAGGTGCCCGTCCAGGTCTGGAAAGAACATGTGATTTCCATAGATAAGAACAGCAGTCTGGTGGAGCGTGAACTGGCGGCTAATTTGGTAGAGCTTGGTTACGAGAAAAATTATCAGGTGGAAGCACCGGGACAGTTCAGTATCCGCGGCGGTATCGTGGACATTTTTGATCTGACGGAGGAAAATCCTTACCGGATTGAACTGTGGGGAGAAGAGGTGGAATCTATCCGCAGTTTTGACATCCTGAGTCAGCGGTCCATTGAAAAACTGGAATCCATAACCATTTACCCTGCCACGGAGATGATTCTCTCTGATGAAGAGCTTCGGGCAGGCTTGGAGAAGGTGAAGGCGGAAGGGAAAAAACAGGCGCAGGTGCTGCGCGGCCAGATGAAGACGGAGGAGGCGCACCGCATTGAAACGCAGGTGAAGGAACTGACGGAAGAACTTCTGGAGTTGGGTCTTTCTCATAATGTGGTCAATCTGGAAAGTTACGTGCGATACTTTTATTCGGAACTTGAGACTTTCCTGGACTGTTTCGATGGAAAAGAGAGTTGTATCTTTCTGGATGAACCGCTGCGGATTAAGGAACACACGGATGCGGTGGAGATGGAATTTCGAGAGAGTATGTCGCACCGTGTGCAGAAAGGCTATATCCTGCCGGGGCAGATGGATATTCTGCTTAGCAGTGAGGAAGTGGGGGCGAAGATTGCCGCCCGCCGAGTAGTTACGCTCTCCACAATGGACGGGAGAAATCCCTTATTTAAGATGGATAAAAAGTTCACCGTACAGGCGCGGAGCCTTTCTTCTTACAACAATAGTTTCGATTCCCTGGTAAGGGACTTGAAAGCTTATAAAAGAAAGGGATACCGTATTTTACTCCTGTCAGGTTCCAGGACCAGGGCAAGGCGTCTGGCGGAGGATTTGCGGGAACAGGAGATCAGCGCTTTTTATACGGAAGATCCCATACGGGAGGTACAGCCGGGGGAAGTCATGACTTATTATGGCAGGGTGCTCAAGGGCTTTGAGTATCCGCTGCTACAGTTTATGGTGATTGCGGAGAGCGATATTTTCGGGGCGCCGAAGAAGAAAAAGAAGAAGAAAAAAATATACGAGGGACAGAAGATCAATGACTTCAATGAACTGCGGGTGGGAGATTATGTAGTTCATGAAAGTCATGGACTCGGTATCTATCAGGGTATTGAGAAAGTGGAAGTGGATCATATCGTCAAAGATTACATGAAGATATCCTATCGGGACGGCGGTGTTTTGTATGTGCTGGCCACGGGACTGGATGTGATCCAGAAATATGCCTCGGCGGATGCGGGGACGAAGCCCAAACTGAATAAACTGGGCACCCAGGAATGGACGAAGACTAAGTCGAAAGTACGCACAGCGGTGGATGAAGTGGCCCAGGACCTGGTGGAGCTGTATGCCTTAAGGCAGCAGAGCGAGGGATTTTGCTATGGCAAGGATACCGTATGGCAGAGGGAGTTTGAGGAGATGTTTCCCTTTGAGGAGACGGAAGACCAGCTGGCGGCGATCGCGGCTACCAAGGAGGATATGGAGAGCGGCAAGGTCATGGATCGTCTGATCTGCGGCGATGTGGGTTACGGTAAGACGGAGATTGCAATCCGTGCTGCTTTTAAGGCTGTACAGGAAGGCAAGCAGGTGGTATATCTGGTGCCTACCACAATCCTGGCCCAGCAGCACTATAATACCTTTATCCAGAGAATGAAAGATTTCCCGGTACGGATTGACTTGTTGTCCAGATTCCGCACGGCGGCGGAACAGAAAAAGACCATAGCGGATGTAAAGAAGGGGATGGTGGATATTATCATTGGTACCCACCGGGTACTGTCTGCGGATGTGCAGTATAAAGACCTGGGACTTCTCATCATTGATGAGGAGCAGCGCTTTGGCGTGACCCATAAGGAGAAGATTAAGAAACTGAAAGAGAATGTGGATGTGTTGACGCTGACGGCAACTCCCATTCCACGGACACTGCATATGAGCCTGGTGGGAATCCGGGACATGAGCGTCCTGGAAGAGGCGCCCGATGAGAGAGTGCCGATCCAGACGTTTGTCTGCGAATATAATGAAGAACTGGTGAGAGAGGCTATTGTCAGGGAACTGTCACGGGCTGGCCAGGTTTATTATGTCTATAACCGGGTCAATACCATTGCAGATATCGCGGCATCCATCCAGAAACTGGTGCCGGAGGCGAACGTGGCCTTCGCTCATGGGCAGATGAAGGAGACGGAACTGGAACGGATCATGTATGACTTCATCAATGGGGAGATAGATGTATTGGTAGCTACTACCATTATTGAGACGGGTCTGGATATTTCCAATGTGAATACCATGATCATTCATGACTCTGACCAGATGGGCCTGTCCCAGCTCTACCAGCTCAGGGGCCGCGTGGGGCGATCTAACCGGACGGCCTATGCTTTTTTGATGTATCGCAGAAATAAGCTGCTTAAGGAAGTGGCGGAGAAGCGGCTGGAAGCCATCCGGGAATTTACGGAGCTGGGCAGCGGTTTTAAGATAGCCATGCGCGATCTGGAGATCCGGGGTGCCGGGACACTGCTTGGGCGCAGCCAGCACGGACATATGCAGGCAGTGGGGTATGATCTGTATTGTAAAATGTTAAATGAGGCCGTGAAGAACCTGAAAGGGATCCCTACGCTGGAGGATTTCAATACGGTCATTGATGTGGATGTGGACGCTTATATTCCGCCTTCCTATATTGTCAATGAAGTGCAGAAGCTGGATATCTATAAGAGGATTGCCGGTATCGAGGATGAGAAGGAATGTGAGGACATGCGGGAAGAACTTTGGGATCGGTTCGGGGAGATCCCTAAATCGGTGGAGAACCTTCTGCGCATTGCTTTGATCAGGTCCCATGCACACAGACTGTATATGCCGGAAGTGAAGGGCAAGAATGAGCTGGTACGTTTCATCATGCGCACAGACGCGCACATCAAAGTGGAAAACATTCCATTGCTGATAGGGGCTTATGAGGGCAGGATGAAGTTTGATCCCAAAGGGACACCCACGTTTAGTCTGCGTTATAAAAAGTGTGGCGTGATTGAGAAAGATGAAGAAACTCTGCTTGCGCTGACAGAGGGGGCTCTGGCAAAGATGGAAGAGTTGTTTTTGTAAGGGGATAGGACTAAATTACAAGAGATATATTGCACGTTTTGGAGCGGGCATGTTATAGTGTACGTATTATTCGTCATCAGGATAAAATATCAATGAAAGGCAGGTATTGAAAATGGCTGAAGAACATAAAAAGGGGTTAGATGCTGAACTGGTGGGAGGAGATTTGGAAAACTGCTGCCGGAAATTAGATGTCTGCGGCCAGTGCCAGAAGACTGGCTGTATCATAGGATACGGAAAGCAGTGTATCAGCAATTATAAGAAAGAGCCAAAGAAAGAAGTGGTAAATGGGATGGAAAAGATCCCGACTGCAGATTTTAAGTTGTTTGATGAAACGGAGCTGGAAACGGCAATCGCACATATTTTAAAGGAGTGTAAAGACTGCAAGCAGGATCATACGGAAGATTGTATCATAAATGTTATCCGCAGCTGCTATGAGGTAGGACTTCTGGGCGATGTGCAGCCCTATGAAGGCAGCGCATTGCAGTACCTGATGTATTTGAAGACCAATTTCCCGGACAAGTCTCTTCTGATCGCAGAGGCTTACAACAGGGGATAATCAGAGAATGTATTTCTGGCTTGTATGATAGGGTGCATTACTCTGGCAATCATATTCCACGGGTGGACTTTGCTGCCAAGGGTAATGTACCATTTTTGTAAAATAATCTTGCCGATTCTGAATTAATATCTTATAATATATATCGTTGACAGATTCTTCTTAATCTGTTGGGAAAATACTCAGGAAATGATTAAGGCAATATATAACCTGAGATTTTCATCTGAAAGGTTCTTTCCGATGATCGGAAATAATCCCGTAACTGTTGTCAGCTGGCTGAATTTAAAGATTTATTGTTGTTATCTGTTTTCTATGGTCTGTCTGTATCTGTTCTTATCTGATGTCTCGGTATGATATTCCCAGACTTTTATCCGATACCTCCAAGATTTCCTTGTATTCAGTCACAAAAAACTGTATAATGGAGGAAAATCTATGA
>CAYUKT010000196.1:0-5253 GCA_964445285.1 uncultured Bacteroides sp.
CCTCATCAGCCGTTTGAACACTTTCCCCGGATTCTCAATTCTTTTCCCTTTGGGCATCCCTCTTCTCATTCCTGGACCCGGCATTACGCTTCACCTGCCTTTTCATCAAAATCTCCGCCGCCGCTTGTCTGGGACTCATAGACCTCCTGATAAATCTCGTTACCCGCAAGCAGTTCTTCATGAGTTCCAAATCCGCTGATCCGTCCGTCATCCATAACAATAATGCGGTCTGCGTTCTGTACGCTGGATATCCGCTGTGCAATGATGATCTTGGTGGTATCCGGAATCTCCTGTGCAAAAGCCCTCCTGATCTTTCCATCCGTAGCCGTATCCACCGCACTGGTGGAATCATCGAGGATCAACACCTTCGGCTTTTTGAGAAGCGCCCTTGCAATACAGAGACGCTGTTTCTGCCCGCCGGACACATTGGAACCGCCCTGTTCTATGTAAGTATCATAGCCCTCCGGCATCTTTTCGATAAATTCATCCGCACAGGCCAGTTTACAAGCGCGCTTACATTCTTCCAACGTGGCATCCGCATTGCCCCAGCGCAGGTTTTCCAGGATCGTACCTGAAAAGAGCACATTTTTCTGCAGCACCACCGCCACCTGATTGCGCAGCGTCTCCAGATCATATTCCCTCACATCCCGGCCGCCCACCAGCACAGCACCTTCTGTCACATCATAGAGTCTGCTGATCAGATTGACCAGACTGGTCTTCGCACTGCCGGTGCCGCCGATGATGCCGATCGTCTCACCGGGACTGATCTGTATGTCAATATCATGGAGCACCGCCTCATCACTATCCCTGTTATAAGAAAAACGGACATGTTGAAACTCGATCCCGCCATCCGCCACTTCATATATGGGCTTTTCAGGGTTCGTCAGGTTACTCTTCTCCTCAAGCACTTCACAGATACGTCTGGCACTGGCAATACTCATGCTCATCATCACAAAGATCATGGAGAGCATCATCAGACTCATGAGAATATTCATGCAATAAGCCAGAAGACTCATGAGTTCCCCCGTGGTCAGCGTATCCTGCACGATCTGTTTTGCCCCCAGCCAGCTGAGCAGCAGAATACAGCTATAGACGGTAAACTGCATCACCGGCATATTGAGCACCACCTGTTTTTCTGCCTTCAAAAAGATATCGTAGATGCCCTGGCTCGCTTTTTTCAGCTTCTCTGTCTCATAGTCCTCCCTGACATAGGCCTTGACCACGCGGATTGCACCCACATTCTCCTGTACGGAAGCATTCAGCTCATCATATTTTGGGAAAGCCTGCTGGAAATATTTCATCGCCCCCCTGATGATAAATGCCAGCACGATGCCCAGAAGGACCACCGCTGCCAGATAAACGCTGGCCAGCTCGGCATTGATCATAAACGCCATGGCCATAGCACAGATCATGCTGACCGGCGCCCGGAAACACATGCGTAACATCATCTGATAAGCCATCTGCATATTGGTCACATCCGTAGTCAGCCTGGTCACCAGCCCCGCCGTGCTGAATTTATCCAGGCTGGCAAAAGAGAAGGTCTGAATATTCTCAAACATGGCCTGCCTTAAGTTTCTGGCAAAACCCGTGGACGCCCTGGCACCGAACTTGCCGCCCATAACCCCGCAGTATAACCCACAAAGCGCCACCGCGATCATGCATGCGCCCACAAAATAGATATGACGCATATCACCCGCCTCCACGCCATCGTCTATGATGGATGCCATCAAAAACGGGATCAATGTCTCAAAAATCACTTCCAAAATCATAAAAACCGGCGTTATGATCGAAGCCTTCTTATACTCCTTGATATATGCCGCCAATGTCTTTATCATAGCTGCCTCCGTTCACAAGTCATCATATTATATGCGAATTTCCTCTATATAACTTCCCATATAATCATAATGTAATACGGAGAATGCCTGCATTTCTGGCATTCTCTAGAACATTCAGTTTACTTACATTATTTTTGTACAAATAAAAATTATTGTCAACACCTTCTCAGGATTTCACAAAAAGTTCACGGGAATTTAATAAAACTATTTTAAAAATTTTACCAGAATCTGTGTCACACAGCCGCGCAAACGCTCCGGAATGGCGTATGATGAGGCAAAAACATCTTTACACAGAAAAAACCCCTGTGTGTTACACAGGAGCTTTTTCGATCAGATATCGCAGAAATTAATCTTTTGCAATTAATTTTCCACCACGTTTAGATACTACATCGAAGATGACTGCTGCCAAAAGTACCAGGCCCTTGACCACCTTCTGCATATTCTGGTCTACTCCCATAAGGGACATACCCAGATTAATAACACCCATTAACACCGCACCAACGATAACGCCAGGTACCGTGCCGATTCCGCCATATGCGGAAGCGCCGCCAATGAAGCAGGAGGCAATGGCATCCATCTCATAGTTCTGGCCATAAGTAGGCTGTGCAGAAGTCATACGGGCAATGGTTACCATACCGGCAAGTGCCGAGAGAAGCCCCATATTCAAATATGCCAAGAAATACACTTTGTTGGTATTGATACCGGAAAGCTTCGTTGCTTTCTCGTTACCACCTACTGCGTAGAAATAACGTCCCACCGTAGTATTGGAAGTAATATAGCTGTACACGATGACTACGATCAATACCCAGATCAGCACGCTGGGAATTCCCTTATGCTGCGCCAATCTCAATGAAAAGATAAAGATAACTGCACTGATCAGCACTGTCTTCACCATCATGGACACAAATTTCTCCGTCTCATAGCCCTTCTTAATCTTATTCATTCTACCGCGAAGCTGTGCAATCACATAGATGATGATCGCTACAATACCTGCTACCAGACAGGTCATATTGATGCTGCCGCCGCCAAGGACATCTGGTATGTAACAATCTGCACCGCCGCCAAAAAGTTTCACAAAAGTTGCGCAATCCTTAATGGAGATGGTCAGGCCATCCAGCACCGTGTTGCTTAACCCTCGAAACATCAACATACCTGCCAGCGTTACAATAAAAGGAGGAATCCTCACATAAGCAATCCAAAATGCCTGCCATGCCCCAATGATAAGACCTACTGCAAGCATAATGATGATCGCCACCACCATATTAACACCTTTGTTCACCATGAGTACCGCACCAATTGCCCCTACAAAACAAACCACACTACCCACAGAAAGATCGATGTTACCACCGGTCAGGATACACAACAGCATACCAGTAGCCAAAATAAACACATAAGCGTTCTGAGAAATCAAACTACTGACGTTCATGGGTAACAGTATTGCACCGCCGGTCCGCCACGCGAAAAATGCCGTGATCAGGATCAGCATGAGGATCATTGTATATTTTTTGATAAAATCTATGGCTTTTGTCTTATTCATACTTTTCCTTACGCTCCTTTGCTACTGGATTTTAAAATGTGCGCCATGATGATCTCCTGGGTTGCCTCGCTCCTGTCGAGTTCTCCCACCATCTTACCCTCGTTCATGACATAAATCCTGTCACACATACCGAGAATCTCCGGCAGTTCCGAAGAGATCATGATGACCGTTTTTCCTTCCGCCACCAACTGATTGATAATACAATAAATCTCGTACTTGGCGCCCACATCAATACCTCTTGTGGGTTCATCCAGAATCAGTACATCGGGATTTGCAAACATCCATTTTGCAAGCAGCACCTTCTGTTGGTTACCGCCGCTTAAATTACCTACATTCTGCTCTACGGTAGGACATTTGGTCTTGAGCTTCTCCTTGTATTCCACCGCCACACCGTACTCTTTATCCTTATCGATGATGGAGTGTGTACTCACACCTTCCAAATTGGCCAGCGTAGTGTTGATCTTGATCGGATTGCTTAAGATCAATCCATTGCCCTTACGATCCTCCGTCACATAGGCAATCTTATGTTTGATGGCTTCGTGTACAGAATTCAAATGAATCTCTTCTCCGTTCATATAGAGATGTCCGCTGATATTAACACCATAACTTTTACCAAATACACTCATGGCAAGCTCCGTACGCCCCGCACCCATCAATCCAGAAATCCCCACAACTTCACCCTTACGGGCATTCATGCTCACATTATCTACCACTTTCCGCTCGGAATACAGCGGATGATATACGCTCCAATCCTTGACTTCCAGCATCACATCTCCGATATGGGACTCTCTCTTGGGGAATCTGTCTGAAAGTTCCCTGCCGACCATACCCTGAATGATACGCGCCTCGGTAATCTCGTCTGTGTTTTTGTCCAGTGTCTCGATGGTAGATCCATCACGGATGACCGTAATCTTATCCGCCACATAGGAGACTTCATTGAGTTTGTGGGATATGATGATGGATGTCATACCCTGCTCCTTAAACTTAAGCAAAAGATCCAAAAGTGCCTTAGAATCCGTCTCGTTTAAGGATGCCGTGGGTTCGTCCAAAATCAGCAGCTTCGCATTCTTAGCTAACGCCTTGGCAATCTCCACCAGCTGCTGTTTGCCCACACCTATATCTTTAATCAAGGTCTGCGGGGATTCCTGCAAACCGACCGTCTTTAAGAGTTCTCCCGCACGGCCAAAAGTTTCGTTCCAATCCAGCTTATACTTATGTCCTCTCTCATTACCAAGGAACATATTTTCACCAATCGTCATATAGGGAATCAGGGCTAACTCCTGATGGATTATGACGATTCCCTTCGCCTCACTGTCCTTAATCTCATTGAACTGACATGTCTCACCATTGTAGATGATGTCGCCAAAATAAGTTCCGTAAGGATAAATGCCGCTCAGCACATTCATCAGTGTGGATTTACCGGCGCCGTTCTCCCCCACGAGAGCGTGTATTTCGCCTTCCTCCACTTTTAGATTTACATTGTCAAGTGCTTTGACGCCAGGGAATGTTTTGGTTATATTTTTCATTTCCAGTAAAATCTTAGCCAAATTCTATTCCTCCCAACCATAGTTTCTGCAATATCCGATCTGTTTCTCTTTTCAAAATCAGCAGGCGGGATCTCCCGCCTGCCAAATTATTGTGTTTAAAAGTTAACTTGCTCTTGCAAATCCTCTTTCGGATTACTGAGGTCCGCGTGAGCGGAACTCGTAAAGTTAACCTGCCCTTTCAAATCTCTTTCAGGGTTCGCCGAGGTCCGCGTCAAGCGGAACTCGTAAAGTTAACCTGCCCTTTCAAATCTCTTTCAGGGTTCGCCGAGGTCCGCGTCAAGCGGAACTCGTAAAGTTAACCTGCCCTTTCAAATCTCTTTCAGGGTTCGCCGAG
>CAYUKT010000197.1:0-5249 GCA_964445285.1 uncultured Bacteroides sp.
ATGGAGAGATTCCATCAAAGACATTGTACGAGGATGAGGAGTTCCGTATTATTTTGGATCTGGGCCCGGCCACCAGAGGACATGCCTTGATTCTGCCTAAGAATCATTATGCGAATCTGTTTGAACTGCCTGAGGAGAAAGCCGGTGAAGTGATGCGGCTGGCGAAGAGAATGGTTATGAAGATGAAGGAAAAGCTTGGCTGTGAGGGATTTAACCTGGTGCAGAATAACGGTGATCTTGCAGGGCAGACGGTATTTCATTTTCATATGCATCTGATTCCGCGTTACCGTGCAGACGGACAGACGATCGGCTGGAAGCCGCAGGAAGTGTCTGAAGAAGAATTGGAAGAGGTTAAGAACCAGATCGTAGGTTAGAAGGGATTGGAAACATGCGGACGATAGAAGTTGCGGAGATTACCCGAAATATCAGGGAAATGTGTATTGAGGCTAATCACTTTCTCTCCAAAGATATGGAGCAGGCGATGAAACGCGCGGCAGAAGAAGAAAAAGCGCCCCTGGGCAGACAGATTCTCAACCAGTTACAGGATAATCTCAAGATTGCAGGGGAAGATATGATCCCTATCTGCCAGGATACAGGTATGACAGTTGTGTTTCTGGAGGTTGGACAGGAAGTTCACTTTGAAGGCGGAGGCGTGACTGATGCAATCAATGAAGGCGTGCGGCAAGGATATGTGGAAGGGTATCTTCGTAAATCGGTGGTGAAAGATCCGCTGATCAGGGAAAATACGAAAGATAACACGCCGGCTGTCATTCATTATGATGTTGTTCCGGGAGATCAGGTAAAAATTACGGTGGCGCCCAAGGGATTTGGCAGTGAAAATATGAGCCGGGTATTTATGCTCAAACCGGCTGACGGCATTGAAGGTGTGAAACAGGCAATCCTCACGGCGGTGAAAGATGCAGGTCCCAATGCATGTCCGCCGATGG
The DNA here is from genome assembly GCA_964445285.1 of uncultured Bacteroides sp. GTDB lineage: Bacteria > Bacillota > Clostridia > Lachnospirales > Lachnospiraceae > UBA3282. The sequence continues at coordinate 948 of CAYUKT010000197.1, forward strand.
TGGTGGGCGTGGGTATCGGCGGCACTTTTGAGAAATGTGCGCTGATGGCCAAACATGCACTGACAAGATCCATGGAGGAACGTTCCGCGATTCCCTATATCAGGGAGCTGGAAGAGGAGATGCTTCTCCGGATCAATCAGAGCGGGATCGGGCCCGGCGGCCTGGGCGGTACTACGACTGCGCTGGCAGTCAATATTGAAACTTATCCCACCCATATTGCGGGGCTTCCCGTGGCGGTCAATATCTGTTGCCATGTGAACAGACATGCGGTGCGTATAATATAATAAAAGTAAATTTGCTCCGGAGGAGTTTCTTCTATAATATATAGTGTTTTAAATAAACCAGGGTACAACATCTATTGATTTGATAAAAAGTGGAGGATGTTTGTACCTATGCAAAAGAAAGGTTAGGAAATATGGAACAGCATATCAAAGCGCCTATGAGTAAAGAGGATGCGGTAAAACTTCAGGCGGGTGATTATGTCTATCTTACCGGCACAATCTATACGGCGCGTGATGCGGCGCATAAGAGAATGTATGAGGCACTGGAACGTGGAGAGAATCTTCCCCTGGAAATGGGGCATAATATTATATATTATATGGGCCCTTCTCCGGCGAGGGAAGGTCGGCCGATTGGATCTGCGGGTCCTACTACGGCAAGCCGCATGGATAAGTATGCACCGGCCCTGTTGGACTTGGGGCTGCTTGGGATGATTGGCAAGGGAAAACGTTCCGCTGCGGTAAAGGAAGCCATTATCAGAAACGGTGCGGTATATTTTGCGGCAGTGGGGGGCGCGGGAGCGCTTCTGTCCCGGTCGATCAAGGCATCGGAAGTGATTGCTTATGACGATCTTGGCACCGAAGCAATCCGGAAACTGGAAGTGGAAGACTTTCCGGTAATCGTGGTGATTGATTCCAAAGGGCGTGATCTGTATGAGATGGCGATTGAAAAATACCGGACGGACGCCCGACATGAAATAAGTTGTCGGAAATAATCTAACTAATCTATGCAAAACGTATAAACCGACAACTTATGAATGAGCATGGCTGAATTGTTACGGGAATTTTGCAGGATATCATCAAAAGGCATTGACAAACAAAAGTACCTTATGTATAATTTACTTTACGTTGTGAAAGACGTAGAACTATATATTGGTAGAGGATAGTTCAGACTGTGGAGAAATACTCAAGAGGCTGAAGAGGCGCCCCTGCTAAGGGTGTAGGTCGCTTGCGCGGCGCGAGGGTTCAAATCCCTCTTTCTCCGTTTTTTAGTGTATTGATGAAGCCAGACGGAGAGTCTGGTTTTTTTCTGTCTACAGTTTTGTGATACAAAGGAGAAACAATGCTGTTTAATTCACTGCAATATTTTATATTTTTACCGATTGCTGTGTTGGGATATTATGTCCTGCCTAAAAAATGCCGTTGCGTTTGGCTTCTTATAGTAAGCTATTATTTTTATATGCAATGGAACCCTGTTTATATTACCCTTCTGCTTTCTTCCACATTGTTAACGTATGTGGCGGGAAGGCTTATTGACGAACCGCAGCTTTCTTCTGCCATGGGGGGGGGGGGTAACCATCAGCAGACATCTGTTTGCAAAGGCAAGCAGAAGCTGATTTTTGCGGCATGTATTATTCTCAATTTATGTATTCTGGGGTTCTTTAAATATTTTTCATTTGCAGTTGACTGTCTGAATCATCTGTTTGGTTGTTTCCATTTGCGTGGGATTAACTGGAACCATGATATTTTGTTGCCGGTTGGCATTTCTTTTTACACATTACAGGCTTTGGGTTATTTGATTGATGTGTACCGTGGGGAGATTCGCGCTGAGAAGAATTTCATCCGGTATGCGTTGTTTGTATCTTTCTTTCCGCAGCTTGTGGCGGGACCGATTGAACGTTCCCGTAATCTTTTGACGCAGTTATCTAATCCGCGTCCTTTTTCCTATGAAAACTTTAGAAGAGGAATGCTATGCATTCTGTACGGACTATTTTTGAAAATGGTTATTTCTGACCGTTTGGCTATTATGGTAGATACGGTGTATGGAGACAGCGCCGCATACCCGGGATTTTATATTGCTGCGGCGACCGTTTTCTTCGCTGTCCAGATATACTGCGATTTCTACGGGTACTCAACGATAGCAAGGGGGTCGGCACTTCTTATGGGTATCCATCTGATGGACAATTTCAATGCCCCCTATTTTTCTAAAAGCGTGAAAGAGTTCTGGCGCAGATGGCATATTTCCTTATCGTCATGGTTTCGGGATTATCTGTATATTCCGCTTGGCGGGAACAGAAAAGGGGAAGTGCGCAGGGAATGGAACCATCTGATTGTGTTTGCGGTCAGTGGATTATGGCATGGTGCGTCCATGTCCTACATATTCTGGGGGCTTCTTAATGGAATCTATCAGACGGCAGAGAATATGACATCCAAGATCAGGAAGCCGATTGGGGATTCCGGAGATTGTTTCAGCAGGCGCTTGTTTCGCAGACTGCTGACGTTTTCCCTGGTGACATTTTCCTGGCTGTTTTTCCGGGCTGGGACATTTGCTAATGCTGGCGAAATCCTGTCAAATATGTTCAGTACAAATAACTGGATGATTTTGATGAACGGTTCTTTATATCATCTGGGCGTACCTGAAAGCCATATGAAGATACTGCTCGTTTCCATTTTGCTTTTGTTCCTGATTGATTATCAGAAATATCAGGGAAAGGATGTGGTAGAGGTTTTTTTAAGACAGGGATGGTTTTTCCGCGTTTCCGCGATTATGTTCTTTATCTATGTAATTTTACTATACGGCTGTTACGGAGAGATGTTTGATACACAGCAGTTTATATACTTTCAGTTTTGACGGTTTGAGAGGCGAGGTTGTAATGCGTAGGATAAAGGTGGATGATTGGAAAATATATGGCAAAAGGACTGCGGGGATTCTGGGTATGATCTTTGTGTTCTGGGTCATAGGGGAGCTGCTGAATATCATGTATGTTTCAGAGGGTGTACGGAACCAATATCTCTGGCAGGAGTTCTATGAACAGGAAGGAGAAATAGACAATCTTTTTCTGGGTTCGTCCCATGTGTTTTGCGGGGTAAATTCCGTTTTGCTGGATGATCTGAACGGACAGCACAATTTTGATTTATCTTCTGCCTATCAGACATTAAATGCATCTTATTACCTGTTAAAAGAAGCTGACCGCAAGAATTCCCTTTCCCATGTATATCTGGAAATGTACTATCCGGTCAGCCTTTATATAGAAACAGGGGCAGAGAATTGGTTAAATATTGATCATATGGAATTATCCTGGAACAAATGTGAATATTTTGCCTCGATTGCGTCTAGGGATCTGAGGCATCTGCCAGAGATATGTTTTCCTTATTACCGGTACCGCAGCTTTTTGGGAGATTGGGATTACATTACCCAGACAATAGAGGGTAAGAGGTCTAATTTTTATTATCATGCGTTTGAGGATGGAAACGGATATGAACAAAGTGTGGGGCAGGGATACATATATTCATCCAGGGTACTGCAGGATCATGAAAAGATGCTGAATGTTTATAACAGTCTGGATGAAAATCCCATGGGGGAAGTAAGTGAACAGTATCTGCGTAAGATTATTTGCTATTGTAAAGACAGGGAAATACCCATTACACTGTTTGTTGTGCCCATATATGAATTATCCCCTGTCAGTGCTGGGTGTTATGATTACTATGTGGATGAAATCAGGGAAATAGCAGCGGAGTATGGAATAGAATACTATGATTTTAACCTCATAAAAGAAGAGTACCTGCCCATCCAGAAAAATGAGTTCTTTATGGATACAGATCATTTAAATGGAACCGGAGCAGATTTCTTTACGGTTTTCCTAAATCAGGTGATGTCGGGGAAAGAGTCTGAAAACGAAAGATATTTCCATTCTTCTTTTGCGGAAAGACTGCGTGCAGAAGAGCCTCGCGTATATGGAATATATGTCAGGGAGCACACATCAGAGACAGAACCGTTTGAACAGATGAAGACCTATTGGGTAGCGTCCAATCGGGAGGAAGGTATAGAATATAGTATTGCGCTCGTATCAGAAGCGGGAGAGGTAAACCAGATACAAGATTTTAGTGAGAACAAAGAATTCACCCTGCCGGCGAATGAACATGGTGTATGCACGATTATGGCAAGAATAGAAGGAAAGGTGGAAGAGTTCTGTAATTTGGAGATTTTTTATTGAGAATGGGCAGGAAAAATATAAGATGAAAAAAATTGGTGAAATGAAAAGGTAACTTCCACCTTGTAAGGGTAAATTCTACCAGAGATAAA
>CAYUKT010000198.1:0-5210 GCA_964445285.1 uncultured Bacteroides sp.
CTGGCACTGCTTTTGGGTATCTGTGCGCACACGAAATACATTCTCTGTGATGAGACTTTTGACGGGCTCGATCCGGTGATGCGTCAGGGCATAAAGTCGATCTTTGCCAAGGAGATGGAGGAGAGAGGACTTACACCGGTGATCGCTTCCCATAATTTAAGGGAATTGGAAGACATCTGTGACCATGTGGGACTTTTACATAAAGGTGGAGTGCTGTTATCGAAGGATCTGGAAGATATGAAATGCAATATCCAGAAGATCCAGTGCGTTTTTTCTTCCACAGAAGACGAATTAAAAGTGTTAAACGGCCTTACGGTGCTTAAGAAGGAACAGAGAGGATCTTTATGCACGATCACGGTAAGATGTACAAGAGAGGAAGTGGAGGCAAGATTCGCTACAGTGGATATGATTTTTTATGAAGTGCTTCCGCTGTCACTGGAAGAGATCTTTATCAGCGAAACGGAGGTGGTAGGTTATGACATCAAAAAACTCATTCTGGGCTAGCAGCAGGGAAAATCATAAGCGGAGGATCTGGGTATGGATCGTAGCGGTCCTTTCACAGCTTCTGGTATACGGTGCTATGACGACTATATATTTAAGCCGGATCAAGAATCAGTATGAGATGGGGGCCTTTCGGACGGTGGAGGCTTTTCGCAGGGCTATGTATCAGGCGGCCAGGGATGCGCTTGCCTTCTCCGACAACTTGTGGCCGGTGGTCGTTTTTCTGGGAGCTGTGATCGGCATGCAGGGATTTTCTTACCTGTATGACAGGCGGAAGGTAGACATGTATCACAGTGTGCCCGTATCAAAGAAAAAGCGTTTTGCGGTCATCTATGTAAACGGTATTATCATTTATCTGACAGGAAATCTGCTGGGGCTGCTGACAGGTACCATCATTGCGGCGGCACAAAAGGCCGTTAATCTGGATGTGCTGGCCAATGCGGGACTTGCCTTTTTGTGGAATTTCCTGTTGTTCCTGGTGATATATCATACCATGATACTGGCTGTGATGCTTACGGGCAGCCGCTTTGTCACACTGTTCCTGTTTGGTGTGTTTGTTATGTATGAGATACTGGTCTATTGGATACTGGACAGCATGAAGTGGTCATTTTTTAAGACGGCTACCAGCTTTTATCTGTATACAAATCCAAAACTTTCACCGCTTTATGATTGTATGGATGTGGGCTGGGATCTTAAAAATGTAAAGGACGCGGCGGAAGCGGCGAGAATCTGTGTGCCCCTTTATGGGAAGTGGATTCTCATTGCGGCAGTATTTCTTGCAGCGGCATATCTGTGCTATGGTAAAAGGCAGTCGGAGGCGGCCGGTAAGGCAATTGCCTATCGTGTTGTGGAGCCGGTCTTAAAGATCGCAGTCGTTATACCGGCAGGGCTTATGGTCGGTATGGTGGTGTTAGAGACTTCTTATAAGAATGAGATGCTGATGGTGATCGGTATGCTGGTGAGCGGTGTGATCTTCTGTGCGGCGTTGGAGGTGTTATTTGCTTTTGATATCAAAAGTATTTTTAAACATCTTTGGTCAGGCGGCATCGCGCTCGCAGGCATTTTGGCAGTATTTTGCATCTATAAGTGGGATATATTCGGGTATGATAGTTATATACCGGAGGAAAACGAAATAGAAAGTATTGCAATTTCAGTGTCCGGATACTATGATAACTATTGGAATGAGGATTTCGAATATATCAGTCTGGCAGATTTTGAAAAGGAGCATATGTTCCTCACCGACACAGAGCCGGTTCTTTCGCTTGCCAGACAGTTCCAGACGGCCGATGCAGAACAGATGGCGGATGCAAGGAGCGTGCAGGTGCTGTACAGACTTAAGTCCGGCAGACAGGTGAACCGCTCCTTTGAGATAGACTATGATGATGCCAATGCACAGGCGCAGCTTAATCGGATCATGGGATCAGAGGCTTATAAGAAGGGTATTTTCCAGGGAATGACGAGTGAGATCTTCCTGGATAAACTGATGCGCGTCACTTATTCTAACGGCGCTGCCCAGTCGGCCATTCCCATAGAAGAAGCAGGCAGACTCAAAGAGGCGTGGATGAAAGATATGGAGCAGTATGATTTTACGCTGGTGCGGGAGAATCATCCGTGTGGGCAGATTAATTTTCAGTATATCAATTATATGTCCAATTATCTGTATGTTTATGAAGGATTTGAGAATACGATCGCTTGTCTTCAGGAACTGGAAGCTTACTATCCGGTGAAACTGAATGCAGCAGATATAGATTATATCACGGTTACGAATTATCATAATGAACTGTCGGAATCGGAGAATATAGATGATCCGGGCTATGATCTGTATCAGGAGGCGCATGGATATGCAATGCTGGAGGAAGCTGCATATGAAGAAGATGTTTATGTGGATTATTCGGTGAGAGAGACCTTTTATGACGAGGCGCAGATTGCAGAAATCTTAGAGAATATACAGCCTGTCTGGATGGTTTCTGAGTTCGCCGGCAGGGATGCCACAGAGAATAATTATTCCGTTGAGGTGGTATTTAAGAGGGATACATCGTATCCCTATGAGAGAGATTCTTATTATTTTAATTACTATTTCTTAGGCGGACAGGTGCCGGCGTTCGTGGAGGAGGCCACTGCCTATGAAGAAGAATAATACCGCCGGCGTATTTAAAAACGGCGGGAAATGGAGGAGACGGTGGAGAAGCAGCAGAAGGCAGAACCTGTCATCAGAGTGAAGGATCTGTATAAAATATACCGGGTCGGTGAGGAAAAAGTGCGTGCATTAAACGGGGTCAGCTTCACCATTAACCGGGGGGATTTCTGCTCCATCGTGGGCACCTCCGGTTCCGGTAAATCCACACTTTTGAATATGCTGGCCGGACTGGAAAAGCCTACCAAAGGCGAGATTGTCATTGCAGGAGAGCATATAGAACAAAAGAGCGAGAATCAGCTGGTTGCTTTTCGCAGAGAGCACATTGGTTTTATCTTTCAGTCTTTTAATCTGATGGGAACCATGAACGCCATTGAGAATGTGGCGCTTCCGCTGACCTTTCAGGGGATGGATAGGAAGAAGCGTAACGGGAAGGCGGAAGCAATGCTGGATCTGGTAGGACTTACCAGTCATAAAAAGCATAAGCCCAATCAGATGTCCGGTGGACAACAGCAGCGTGTGGGCGTAGCCCGAGCTCTGGTGGTGGAACCGGAGATCATCTTTGCGGATGAACCCACCGGTAATCTGGATTCCAATACCTCGGTGGAGGTTATGAATCTGATGAAGAAAGTGGTGCGGGAAAAGAACCAGACACTGGTGATGGTCACCCATGACAATTACCTGGCCGGGTTTGCAGACATCATTTTGCGGATCCGGGACGGTAAGATTATAGAGATAGAAGATCACAGGGGGGAAGAGATTCCGGACGAGATTGCGGTGAAAGCATGAATACAGGAATCTGGAAGGATAAAAATATGATTGATAAAAAACGGAATGCGGCAGGCAGATTGATGAAGGGTAAACAAAATAGAAAGATAGTAAGGGCCATATGGTTTGGCCTCTCACTGATGCTTTTCATGCTGGCGGCCGCCCCTGATGGGATAATGAGTCATGTCTATGCCACGGAGAACGAAAATAGATATGAAGATGAGAACTGGTATGAAGACGAGGAGGTCAGCGAGAATCATACGAAGACCAAGTATCTGGAACGTTCCTCTTCCCGGGTGATTACGGATGATGACCGGGCGGATGCCGATGCGGATATGCTCTATTATATGCAGAGTCTGGAAGTGCGTTATAAGCTGGATGCCAAGGTGATGGAGAACCTACATAAGGTGTTCGACAGCGCGGTATATTATATTGCCAATACGGAGATGACGCTTACGGAGATGTGGGCTTATGTAGCAAGCGCCAAATCTTCCATGGAGTCTGCAGCCGTGGAAAAGGTCACCATGACTACCAGTGAGTTCCTGCAGGTGGCGGATAACTGGGAGACGCCCACTGTCAGCTACGGACAGGCGGTATCCATTGTCCTGCCCATCGTCAATTTTGGCACGGAAGAATTAAATGATCTGATCATCGAACCCATGACATCAACTCTGGTGACGGAGTGGCCCTTTGAGCCGGATATGACTAATTATCTGCAGACAGAACCTTTTATTCCGGGGTGCGAAACGAAGGAAGCGGCCATGATAAACCGCAGGGAGTTTACCTTTCATTTTACCACCAGAAGCGATGTGATGAGCGGATATTATCCTTTGAAATTTAAGGTCTCTTATACCAAGGCAGGAGTTCGCAGTGAGGAACCGATAGAACTGACTGTGTATGTCAAAACTATCGGTAAACCCGGCAGTGGCATTATCGGCGGCAGCGGGCAGGAAGCCTCCGGCGCGAAGCCTCGTATCGTGGTGACTGGTTTTGAGACTAATCCGGTCAATGTGTATGCGGGAGATACTTTTACGCTGACGATACATGTGCAGAATACGGCCAAGGACATTGCGGTGACTAATGTATTGTTTGATATGCAGGCGGCCCAGGAGGGTGAGGATAAGACCAATACCTATTCGGCGTTTTTGCCCACTTCCGGCTCCAGTTCGGTCTATATGGACAGGATCGGGGCGGATACGGCGGCGGATATTGTGATCGAAATGACGGCGAAGGCGGATCTTGCGCAGAAACCGTATGTACTTGACGTGAATATGAAGTATGATGCCAGTACCATGTTTGATCTGACTGATAAGGCCAGTGTGTCGATACCGATTCTCCAGGAGAGCCGTTTTGACACCAGCATCCCGGAAGTGGTGCCTTCCGATATCGAGGTGGGTTCCCAATCCAATGTGATGTTCAGCATATATAATACGGGAAAGACTACTTTATACAATGTACAGGTGAAGTTTCTTGCGGATTCTATCGAGGAGGCCTCCGCCTTTGTGGGTAATCTCCAGTCCGGTAATACGGGCAATGTGGATGTGATGCTGACCGGTGCGGCGGCTACCATGGATGACGGTACGATTGTGATGGAGATCTCTTACGAGGACGAGGCTGGCAATGTGACGACCCAGGAAAAGACCATTACATTGTTTGTAAACGAAGTTTTTGTGGATGATATGATGATGGGTGATGGTATGCTGGGAGACGATATGATGATGGAGGAAGAACAGGGACCTAAGAAGGGGCTGATCATCGGAATTGTGGCGGCCAGTGTTGCTGTAGCTGTTGTGATATTGATCGTCTT
>CAYUKT010000199.1:0-5192 GCA_964445285.1 uncultured Bacteroides sp.
AGAGCCTCCCACTCCTCCGGCTCTCCGTATATTCATCCATCTCTCACTGCTCCATCTGTCTTCCCAGGAATCCTGCCGCTGACTGGATCAGCTTCTGTTCCACCTCTCCCATCTTGGATTTATGATCCATCTCCAGGAGAATCACTGAACCGATCACATCACCTTCACAGATAATAGGACTGATGGCCTCATGCTGAAACTCATCCGCATCGGTGCTGACCTGAATAAAGTTCCGGTCGCCTTTAGCCGCCACCAGGCTTTCCCGATGATTGATCTTTTCCTCCAGTTCCCTGCTGATGGACTTTCCCAGCAGATTCTTCATACCGCCGGATACCGCGATGAACTGATCCCTGTCAGAAATCATCGCAATATGTCCCGACACCTGCGCCATACTCTCCGCATACTGTTTTGCGAAGGTGCCCATCTCTCCTATGGGAGAATATTTCTTGAGAATGATCTCTCCTTCCCTGTCGGTAAAGATTTCCAATGGATCTGATTCCCTTATGCGGAGCGTCCTGCGGATCTCCTTCGGAATCACAATACGCCCCAGATCATCTATTCGTCTGACTATACCAGTTGCTTTCATATCATATAACCTCCATCTGCCAATCATAATCGTAGTGTAATTTTGCATTTTCTTTATCTCTACGTTTTTACTATTATTTGTAAAGCAGGAAATTATATGCATGTAATTAAAGATTTTACAATTTCACCGGCTCTCGCCAGGCTCGGGATCCTGATATTTCACAATCGTCATATAATAGCTGCCTTCCGCGAATACTTTTACTTTCCAGTCCGACTCTCTTTCAGACTGCCCTGACATTACCCGTTTTCCTTCCTGCAGCTGGTATATGCCATAGCAATAGGTCACTGTCTCCGCCAAAAATCCCATCTGGCACTTTATAGGTCCTGCTGTTCCTGCTCTTCTTCTCCGACCGCATTTTCCTCTGCCACATATCCCGTTTCCTGAAACTCCACCGGATCACTCCGGATACCTGCCCCAATACACAAGCCCAACAGAACGGTCACTCCCAAGGTGCTTATCATCCTCTTTTCCCTATCTGTCATTTTCGCCCTCCACATAATAAGGTTACCAAGGTTCCCTGCCGGTTTATGCACGGCTTAACAAAAATCGGCAAATTATCACATCCTCATCCATTTCCAAATACCTTCCTTTTCTCTATAATATAACCAAGGGATGCAAAAAAACAACATCAGGAGCGGGCAGACGCTTCAGATCGGGGGAGTATTATGAAATATGGACATTTTGACGACCAAAACAGGGAATATGTGATCGACAGGGTCGATCTGCCCTGCTCATGGACGAATTATCTGGGGGTGGAGGAGATGGCGGCCGTTGTCAATCACACAGCCGGCGGCTATCTGTTCTACAAGACACCTGAGTATCACCGTATCAGCCGTTTCAGGGGTAACGCCGTACCTATGGACAGGCCAGGTTTTTACGTTTATATTAGAGATAACGATAGTAACGATTATTGGTCCATTTCCTGGCAGCCTGTGGGTAAACCTCTTGACAGGGCCAGATACAGCTGCCGCCACGGCATGTCCTACACCGTATACGAATGTGACTATCAGGACATCAGCGCTTCCCAGACCATGGTGATCCCCAGAGGGGAAGCCGTACAGCTGTGGGATGTGAAAATCAAAAATACGGGAGATGCACCCAGACATTTAAGCCTGTTCTCCTATCTGGAATTTTCCTTCCACCACATTATGATCGACAACCAGAATTATCAGATGAGTCTCTACTGCGCCGGTTCCTCTTACGAGGACGGCATCATTGAGGAAGATTTGTTCTATGAGGAGGAAGGATATCAGTACTTTACCATGAATATGGCGCCTGACGGGTTTGACTGTATGCGGGACCGCTTCATCGGCACCTACAATACCGAGACCAACCCGGCCGCTGTCTCTGCCGGCAGGTGCTTCTCTTCTTATGAAAAGGGCGGTAACCACTGCGGCAGTCTGCAAAAAGACCTGACACTGCTGCCCGGTGAAGAAGCCAGGATCATTTTTATGCTGGGAGAAGGCCGGCGCGCCGAGGGCAGACGCATCCGCGCCAAATACGAAAATCCTGAGATGGTAGATCAGGTGTATGCCGACTTAAAACAATACTGGGAAGACAAATTCTCCAAACTGCAGATTCAGACGCCAAGTGATGCGATGAACACCATGATCAACACCTGGACGCTGTACCAGTCTGAGATCAATGTCATGTTCTCCCGCTTTGCCTCCTTCATCGAAGTGGGCGGCCGGGTGGGACTTGGCTACCGGGATACGGCCCAGGACGCCATGACGATCCCCCACTCCAATCCGGAGAAGTGCCGGGAGCGCATCGAACAGCTTCTGCGGGGGCTGACCAATGACGGTTACGGCCTGCATCTCTTCCAGCCGGAATGGTTTATGGAAAATACGGGGGTCAAGCCCTTCAAATCACCCACCGTCATACCGGAACCGGACAAAGCCAGCATCATCCACGGCCTGAAAGACGCCTGCTCCGATGACGCACTCTGGCTGGTAGGTTCTGTCGTGGAATATATCAAAGAGACCGGCGATATCGCTTTTGCTGACAAGCAGCTGCCCTATGCGAATACCTTCCTTTCCGGCAGCAAAGAGACCGAGACCGTCTACGAGCATCTGAAAAGAATCCTGGACTTTTCCACCAGACAGGTGGGACCAACCGGCATCTGCAAGGGACTGCGGGCGGACTGGAACGACTGCCTGAACCTGGGCGGCGGTGAGAGCGCCATGGTCAGTTTCCTGCACTACTGGGCACTGCAGCATTTCATCGGCCTGGCTTCTTATCTGGGCAGACCGGAGGATGTATCTTACTACACACAGATTGCAGACCAGGTCAAAGATGTCTGTAACCGGAAACTCTGGGACGGCGAATGGTTTATCCGGGGTATCACAGCCAAGGGCAGAAAAATCGGCACCAAGGAAGACCAAGAAGGGAAAGTGCATCTGGAATCCAATGCCTGGGCAGTGCTCTCCGGCGCCGCCGATGAAGAAAAAGCAGATCTGGCATTAAAGGCCATTGACGAATATCTCTATACGCCCTACGGCCTGCTTTTAAATACGCCCTCTTATACGGTGCCCGATGACGACATCGGCTTTGTCACCAGAGTATATCCGGGCCTGAAAGAAAACGGAGCTGTCTTTTCCCACCCCAATCCCTGGGCCTGGGCGGCGGCCTGCACCAGGGGAAGAGGCGACCTGGCCATGAAATTTTACAATGCGCTCTGCCCTTACCTGCAAAACGATAGGATAGAGACAAGAGAGGCCGAGCCCTACTCCTACTGTCAGTTCATTGCCGGCAAAGACCACAGCGCTTTCGGCCGGGCAAGACATCCCTTTATGACCGGCTCCGGGGGCTGGGCATACTTTGCGGCCACCAGATACATCCTGGGCATCCAGCCGGATTATGACAGTCTCACGATCGATCCCTGTATTCCGGCGGACTGGAAGGAATTTCGTGCCACACGCATTTTCCGAGGCGCCAAATACAACATCCGTGTAAGCAATCCGGACGGCATCATGAAAGGAGTCAAAGAAATCCGCGTGGACGGACAGCCGACAGATAAGATTCCGGTGATGCCGGCAGACAGTGAACATACGGTTGACGTGATCCTGGGCAATCGGAAGCCCGATACCCAGCCGCAATAAAACAAACAATCCACAAGATTTGTGCCTGCGCGCTGCTTGCCACAGATTTGTAATTCCTACATGGATAAAAGCACCAAAGCAGCGCAGAAATGGAGAATACTATGATTCAATTTGGGACAGGCGGCTGGAGAGCCGTGATCGGTGACGGATTTACAAGGGAAAACATCCAGATTTTATCCAGAGCCCTCTGTGATAAAATGCGGGAAGAAAATGTAGCTGACAAAGGCATTGTCCTGGGCTATGACAGACGCTTTCTCTCCAAAGAGGCGATGCAGTGGGCGGCGCAAGTCTTTGCCCGGGAAGGCATCAAAGCCTATCTGATCAACAAATCAGCTCCCACACCGTTAGTCATGTTCTATGTGATGAAACATGAATTTCACTACGGCATGATGATAACAGCAAGCCACAATCCTGCCATCTATAACGGCATCAAGGTCTTTACCTATGGCGGCAGGGATGCAGACGAAGTACAGACAGCGGATATCGAGAGATACGTCAACGAAGTAACAGACATCCCGGTGGAGGATCTGACCTATCAGGAAGGGCTTGACCAGGGGTTGATCGAGGAGATTTATCCCCTGAACGAATATCTGGACAGCATCATTGATACCATAGATATGAGCAAGATTAAAAAGCGCGGCCTGCGGGTTGCCTTAGATCCCATGTACGGTGTCAGCGAGACTTCCTTAAAGACCATCCTCATGACTGCCAGATGCGAGGTGGAGACCATCCACGAAAGACACGACACCCTGTTTGGCGGCAAACTGCCTGCCCCCACGGCCGAGACGCTGCGCGCCCTGCAAAACTACGTGCTCGACAGACGATGTGACTTGGGTATCGCAACGGACGGCGATGCGGACAGGATCGGTGTCATCGATGATAAGGGCAATTTCCTCCATCCTAATGACATCCTCGTACTGCTGTATTATTATCTGATAAAATACAAAGGATGGCACGGCGCTGCTGTCAGAAATATCTGTACCACACACCTTTTGGACAGGGTTGCAGAAAGTTTCGGGGAATCCTGTTATGAGGTCCCGGTTGGATTCAAGCATATCTCCGCTAAGATGTTCGCCACAGATGCCATCATCGGCGGCGAATCCTCCGGCGGTATGGCAGTCAGGGGGCATATCAAGGGCAAGGATGGCATCTACGCTTCTGCTCTCCTGGTGGAAATGATCGCAGTAACCGGTATGCCGCTGTCCCAGATCATGGAGACCATCCGCCGGGAATATGGCGGTATGGCATTGGAGGAACGGGACTATCGCTTCAGCCCGCAGCGCAAGGTGGAAATCCAAAAACAGATCCTGGAAGACAAGGAACTGCCGCAGATTCCTTATGAAATCGACCACATTTCCTATCTGGACGGCTTAAAGGTTTATTTAAAGGACGGCGGTTGGATCTCCGTAAGATTCTCAGGCACAGAACCTCTTCTGCGTATCTTCTGCGAGATGAAAGCGCAAAGTGATGCCGCAGCATTTTGTGAATTATTTGAGACCTACTTA
>CAYUKT010000200.1:0-3659 GCA_964445285.1 uncultured Bacteroides sp.
ACTGCCGGGGTAAGGTAGATGAACAGGCGGCAGGCCGTGATCACTGCAATGAAGAAGCTGTAAATGCTCATCTTTTCAAGACTTACAACATTTTCTCGAATAAAGCAGTCATCATTTAAAACCGAACGGAACATATTTCGAAGCTGTTGTAAAATCAATACGGCAAAGACGCCGGACAAAAAAAGGATGACGCAGAGAGAGTAGTAGTTTTCTGCAAAATATTTATTGTAGCGGCCATAGAATTTAATGTTTAGCGGGAGTGTGGCGATTACAATGATTCCGGCGTAGAACATAAGATCTAGTAAGTATTTGGTGAAAATGGTCAGTTTGTCTTTCATATGACAGGCGTCCTTTCTGTGATTGTAATTTCTTTGATTCATTCATGGTTTTTCGAATTTTGAACAGGTATCACTTGCATTTTATGGTTTAGGAAATTCCTCCGTTTTGTAATTTTAAAATAACACGTGTTAAAATGAATGTCAACAAAAATTTATTGAGTTTCGATAAATATTTGTTATAGGACAATAATAATCTAATTGATTTATGCAAAACGTATAAACCGACAACTTATGAATGAGCATGGCTGTTACTGGAAAATAAATCATATCCGTGCGTAACATTGTGGTTCAATCGAGGACATGTTATACTTTTTTATAAGTAGGATAAAAATAATGAACTCAGACATTTCTTATGTTTCGGAGGAATCAAATGCAATATACATCTACTTATAAATCGCCTATAGGAAAAGTACTATTTGCTGCTGATGAGATTGGCCTGACGGGTCTTTGGTTCGATGGACAAAAGTATTTTGCCCGTCATCTTGACCCGGCACATGAAGAAAAAAACCTGCCGGTATTTGAGAAGGTAAGGAAATGGCTTGGGATTTACTTTTCCGGACAGGAACCGGATTTTATGCCGCCTGTACACCTGCTCGGTACGCCGTTCCAAGTCAGTGTCTGGAAATTATTGCAGCAGATTCCTTATGGACAGACAACGACATACGGAGAATTGGCCGAAAAGATTGCCCAGGAAAAAGGTCTTGCCCATATGTCTGCACAGGCTGTAGGCGGTGCGGTAGGACACAATCCAATTTCTATTATTGTGCCCTGCCACAGGGTTGTAGGTTCTGATGGCAGTCTGACAGGATATGCGGGAGGCGTGGATAAGAAGAAATATCTTATTTCTTTAGAAGGCGTGGTTCTGGGAAAAATGATTTTGCCTTCTAAAGGAACCGCGCTATAATGTACCAATTTATTTCTGCGAGCAACGAGCCAAGTGACTGCTTGCGGCGGGGTCTTTGACTTAAGAAAAATACGAAAAGAGGAATGGAATCATGCCGGAACTGCCAGAAGTTGAAACAATCAAAAGGGTACTGGAACCGCAGATTAAAGGACTTACTATTACAAAAGTAACGGTAAACCGTCCGGAGGTGACGGCCTATCCCGCGGCGGACGAATTTTGCAGGTTACTGACCGGTCAGCGCGTATCGGGAATGATGCGCCGGGGAAAATTTTTATATATTTTGTTAGACAGTGGTGATCAGATTATCTTACATTTACGGATGACAGGCTGTCTATTGTTTACTCCGGTCGATTTTCCGGAAGAGAAGCATACGCATATTATACTTGAAATGAGTGACGGCAGACAGTTACGTTTTTCAGACATGCGCCGTTTTGGACGTTTCTGGCTGCTTCAAAACGGGGAAGCGGATACATACAGCGGGATTGCAAAATTGGGAATCGAGCCTTTTGATAAGGAATTGACTGCAGCGTATTTAAGTGTCCGTTTGGGTAAACGAAAGAAGGCGATCAAAGAATGTCTGCTAGACCAGAGCATTCTTGCTGGTATCGGAAATATTTATTCGGATGAGATTTTATTTACAGCCAGGATTCATCCGGCGCGGCCGGCCGGCAGTCTGCTGCAGGAAGAGTGGGAGCTGCTTGCGCAGGTGATTCCGGAGCGTTTGACTTATTTTATTGAGAAGAATGAGATAACGCCGGAAGAGTATCTGGAAACAAAGGGGCAGGATTACCGCAATACGCCATTTTTACAGGTATATGGTCATGCGGGCAAAGCCTGTCCGGTCTGTGGGAGCCTGCTTAGCCGTATGGTCATAGGCGGCAGGAGCAGTGTGTATTGTCCTGAGTGTCAGAAAAATTAGGCATCGTAAACGATATGATTTATTGTGGTCTGTTTTGCCTGAAAATTTGAGTTTATTGATGATAAGTACAGTTTTCCAGAAAATCAGTCAGCATCTGCTGTAGGTCCTCATCATAACCTTCCACGCATGTCAGCTCCATACAGACGGCCATATCTTCATAAACGCCGAATGCAGATACGCCGTGGTCATAAGGGTTTTCGGTATTGATGAATTGATAGGTGATCAAGAAATATGATTGACCATTACAGTCAAAACTCTCTTCATTCGTCACCTCGTAGTTTGACTTTCCGGCAGCAAGCCAGTTGTTCATGTTTTCCTGGGCAGCTTCGGCGGACTTAAATTCCCCTGCCAGCAGATAAAGCTGCGCATCGTATAAAGAAACAGATTCCCCATCGCTGTTTTCATAAGGAGCGGAATCCCCGGCAACCCATGAAGCATAATAGAGTCCATCCGCTGAAAGGGCATCCATCTGTTCGGATAGTGTCAGTCTTTCATCCGTGTTTTGTATCGTCAGATGGGAACCGATCGTCACTTGTCCGGATCCTCTATCTAATGCATTATTGGTGGTATTTGAAAGATCAGGCATGAGCGCACAGCCGGATAATGCGGCAGTGCATATTATGGTACATATCATGATAATTAGTTTATGGGTTGTCAGGTGATTTTTTATATATTGACGTTTCATTTTTTCTCCATTTCTGCATCGCTTTTGTCTCAACTTGTTGAAACAGTGCATAAACGAGTTTGTGTCAGGCGATGCGCAGATCTGTTATAAAAGTTTGTCCAATTCCTCGTTCAATTTCGCTTTTAGTATTTCCAGTTCTTCCATGGTCGGATTATATTTTTTATCTGTCAATTCCTTACCGAGCTGCCAGACAGGGCCGGCAGCAGGAGTATCGCCATTTCTTCTCGGATGTATATGCCAGTGCATATGGAGACCGCGCCCGGCACCTAACAGTGAATAATTCAATTTATCCGGCTGGAATGCATGATATACGGCTTCAGCCACAAGGGCCATCTCATGAAGAAATTCATCCCGGTAGTGAGGCTCCAGCTGATGCAGTTCATAGGCATGTTGTTTGCATAAGAACAGGGTATATCCTTTCATCCTCTGTTGGTCGCCTATCACGACATATCCCGTATTTAATTCACGGACAAAATAAGGATTTTTATTTTCTTTTATCAATGCGATTCTTTCACAGACTAAACAATCGTTCATTTTTTGTTTCCCATCTATTGTCTTTGACTGAGTTGATTAGGTTTAAAATATTAGTTCTTCTGGGTACTCTGATATAAGGTATCCCATAACTTGCTGCATTCCCCTATATGCTCTGTGACAGCATCGGTATAAAAACAGCGCCTGCCAAGATAGAGTTTAGAAAGGATGTCCTGGTTGCTGCCGGTGGTTGTCTGTCCGAGGGATGTGTCAGTATAGGTCCCGAGTTCCATCTCTGCGAGAACAGGGCAGTCAGACCACTGAAAAATCTTGTCTGCCGTT
>CAYUKT010000200.1:3759-5173 GCA_964445285.1 uncultured Bacteroides sp.
AAAATGATGCCGATAATCACATACCATTTGTGATAATACCACCAGTTTTTCATATGATTCCTCCATATAAAAGGGGCTTGTAAATGTCGGATTCTTTGGTCGTGCCTCCATAAGCATAGGAAACAGGCAGGCATACAAGCGGCGGTTTGGAGGAAATGTTTTCCTGCAAGAGCAGGTTAACGCTCATTTCAGCAATCTCCGGCACCGGCTGTACGATGGTGGAGCATACATACTCTGTCCCCTGAAAAGGGCGGATGCCATCGAAGCCGATTACCTGTACATCTTCCGGGACACGCAGATTTAATTTGTGAAGGGTCTTGATGATCAGGTAAGCCAGCCGGTCCGTTACACAGAAAATGCCGTCAAAAGAAAGTTTTCCATCGCGGATGTGTTCGGAAAGAAAAGTTTCAAACTCTTCATAAGCATCCCCATCGTTCAGAATTTTCATTTCATAAGCTAGGCCCCGTGACAGGCACCCATTCTCAAAACCAGCTTTCCGCTTGTTGGGCTCGTTGTCCAGTGAGGAGCCGATGCGGAGAAAGGCAACATTGGTACAGCCTAAATCCGCCAGTTTTTCCGCAGCTAACTGGCCGCCTGCGAAATTGTCGCTGGCCACACAGGGGATTTTGGTTCCCATGGAACGGTCAATGGCAACAAAGGGCGTATTTTCCTCAATCTGCAGATTAGGATTGTAAGTCAGGCCGATGATACCGTCTACCTTGTTTTGCTGTGCCATGGTGACATATTCCTGTTCCTGGTCGGAGTCAAAATCGGTAGAGCATAACAGCATACGGTATTTACGTCTTAAAAGTGCAAGATTAATATGATAGACAAGAGAAGCAAAGAAAGGTTCTTCCGTGTTGGGAATTAAAAGTGCAACGGTATAGGTTTTGTTTGCTTTTAAACCCTGCGCATAACTGTTGACCTGATAATTCAGTTTTTTTATAGCGTCTTCCACACGGAGTCTGTAAGATTCCCCGACTGGTATACCATTGACTACTTTGGATACGGTACCCAGGGCAACACCGGCTTCTTTTGCCACATCTTTCATAGTAGGAACGGAATGCTCTGATTTCATTTCAACCTCTTTTCTGTTTCATTTTTGTTTCATGAACAATTATGAAACTTCATGAAATATACTTTTTAAATAAAGAATACAATATACCAAGTCCAATAATTACTTCGATATTTATTAGGAAAATATCTTTGATGAGATTATTATAAGAGATAAAAAACTGTTTGTAAAGACCAAAATGAAATAAATAATGAAACGTTACATGAAATAGAGATGTATAAAGTTACCAAAAATGCATAATTAAAATAGTATAAAATGCCAAAATATATAAATAATCACAGTAAAATGGACTAAATACGTTGACGAGGTTTAAATTTAGTGTTATCATAAGGGTAAGAA
>CAYUKT010000201.1:0-1956 GCA_964445285.1 uncultured Bacteroides sp.
ATATAGCATTCCTCTTTTTAAAAGTAAATGTCGCAGTCGTAAAAACAGCCCTCTCATGAAAATTTAATAAATGTCTTCCGAAAACTTCATGCTTTTCTAAGAATTGGATAATTGCATTTTATAACACTGTGTCGTATAATGACAGCGTGTGCCAAAATATAGCCAAATCATATAATAAATAAGTACAAATAGATTTATAGGTACAAATAGGTTTTAAAGGAGTGAGTACGAGAAATGAGTGAAATGCAATATACACTTGGCATCGACATCGGTTCTACCACGGTCAAGATCGCTATTCTGGATGCCAGGCATCAGATACTCTTTTCCGACTATCAGCGGCATTTTGCCAATATAAAGGAGACACTCTCCAGCCTGCTTTCCAAAGCTTACGATAAGCTGGGCAACCTGACGGTGCATCCCATGATCACCGGTTCCGGCGGCCTTACCCTGGCCAATCACTTACAGGTTCCCTTCGTCCAGGAAGTCATTGCGGTATCCACTTCCCTGCAGACCTTCGCGCCCGTCACCGATGTGGCGATTGAATTAGGCGGCGAGGATGCCAAGATCATTTATTTCGAGGGCGGCAATGTAGAACAGCGTATGAACGGTATCTGTGCCGGCGGTACAGGTTCCTTTATCGACCAGATGGCCTCCCTCTTACAGACGGACGCTGCCGGCCTTAACACTTATGCCAGAAACTATCATTCCCTCTACACCATCGCTGCCAGGTGCGGTGTGTTTGCCAAGTCAGATATCCAGCCCCTGATCAATGAGGGGGCCACCAAGGAAGATCTGTCGGCTTCTATTTTTCAGGCGGTAGTCAACCAGACCATCAGCGGCCTGGCCTGCGGTAAACCGATCCGGGGACATGTAGCCTTCCTGGGCGGCCCGCTGCATTTTTTATCCGAATTAAAGCAGTCCTTCATCCGTACCTTAAAACTGGACGATGAACACATCATCGACATGGACAATTCCCATCTTTTCGCTGCCATTGGCTCCGCCCTGAACGCGAAGGAAGAGACATTTTATACCATGGAAGAGATGACGGGGAAACTCTCCGGAGATATCAAAATGGACTTTGAAGTGGAGCGCATGGAACCGTTGTTTGCCTCACAGAAAGAATATGATGCTTTCTGTGAAAGGCATAATACCCACCATGTGACCACCGGAGATCTGGCTGCTTATCAGGGTAACTGCTTCCTGGGGATTGATGCCGGCTCCACCACTACCAAGGTGGCGCTTGTGGGCGAGGACGGCTCCCTGCTGTATTCTTTCTACAGCAGCAATGATGGCAGCCCCCTAAAGACCGCCATCCGCTCTCTCAAAGAAATCTACCATCTGCTTCCGGATGGTGTTAAGATTGTCCGTTCCTGCTCCACCGGCTACGGCGAAGCGCTGATGAAAGCCGCCTTTTTACTGGATGACGGCGAGGTGGAGACTGTGGCGCACTACAACGCCGCCGCTTTCTTCAACCCAGATGTGGACTGCATCCTGGATATCGGCGGTCAGGACATGAAATGCATTAAGATTAAGAACCAGACCGTGGACAGCGTACAGCTGAATGAGGCCTGTTCCTCGGGCTGTGGTTCCTTTATCGAAACTTTTGCCAAATCCCTGAATTATAGCGTGGAAGAGTTTGCCCGGACAGCGCTCTTTGCCGAGCATCCCATAGACCTGGGCACCCGCTGTACAGTGTTTATGAACTCCAAAGTCAAACAGGCCCAGAAGGAAGGGGCTTCCGTCTCTGATATTTCCGCCGGCCTGGCCTATTCCGTGATCAAAAACGCCTTGTTTAAGGTCATCAAAGTGTCTGATGCCTCGGAGCTCGGCCGCCACATCGTGGTACAGGGCGGCACCTTCTACAATGATGCCGTGCTTAGAAGTTTTGAGAAGATTGCAGACTGTAAGGCCATCCGTCCGGATATTGCCGGCATCATGGGGGCCTTTGGCGCGGCC
>CAYUKT010000201.1:2056-5139 GCA_964445285.1 uncultured Bacteroides sp.
AAACGCGGTACTGTGGGAATTCCCAGGGTCTTAAACATGTATGAAAACTATCCTTTCTGGTTCACATTCTTTACGAAACTGGGATATCGGGTGATACTCTCCCCCATCTCCAACCGTAAAATCTATGAACTGGGAATCGAATCCATCCCCAGCGAATCAGAATGTTATCCGGCCAAACTGGCACATGGGCATATCTCCTGGCTCATCAATCAGAAGGTGGATTTTATCTTCTATCCAGCTCTTTTCTATGAGCGCGATGAGTTCCATGAGGCCAACAACCACTATAACTGCCCCATTGTTACTTCCTATTCGGAGAACATCAAGAACAATGTGGAAGAGATCGGACGCGGGGAGGTTGTGTTCCGCAATCCCTTCATGTCCTTCCAGAATCTGCACACGATCACCTCTGCCCTGACCAAAGAATTTCAGGAGCTGCCTGTCACGGAAGTGATGAATGCCGCGGAAGCCGCCTGGGAAGAATTGGCGGCTGCCCGTCAGGACATGCGCTGCAAGGGCGAAGAGGTTCTGCGTTATATGGAGACCAACCATGTCCGCGGCATCGTGCTGGCAGGCCGTCCTTATCATATCGACCCGGAGATCAACCACGGCATCCCGGAACTGATCACTTCCTATGATATCGCTGTGTTGACGGAAGATTCGGTGTCCCATCTGGCACAGCCGGAACGTCCCTTGATCGTCTCCGACCAGTGGATGTACCACTCCAGGCTCTATGCCGCCGCCAGTTTCGTGAAGACCCGCGATGACCTGGATCTGATACAGTTGAACTCCTTCGGCTGCGGCCTGGACGCCGTGACCACAGACCAGGTAAATGACATCCTCTCCGGTTCCGATAAGATTTATACCTGCCTGAAAATTGACGAGGTCAACAACTTAGGCGCTGCCAGAATCCGCATCCGCTCCCTGCTCTCCGCCATCAAGGTCAGAGAACAGAAACACAAAGAACGGGTCATCCGTTCCAGTGCCATCCATAAAGTAGCCTTTACGGAAGAAATGCGCAAAGAATATACCATCCTGTGTCCACAGATGTCTCCTATCCATTTCGAGATCATCGAGGCGGCTTTCCAGGCCTGCGGCTATCACTTTGAGGTACTTGCCAATGACAACCGGCACGCCGTGGATGTAGGATTGAAATATGTAAATAATGACGCCTGTTATCCTTCCCTGATCGTGGTGGGACAGATTATGGACGCCCTGCTCTCCGGCAAATATGACCTTAACAAAGTGGCCATTATCATGAGCCAGACCGGCGGCGGCTGCCGTGCTACCAACTATGTGGGCTTTATTAGGCGCGCCTTGGAAAAGGCAGGTATGCAGCAGATTCCGGTCATCTCCTTAAACCTTGCCGGCATCGAGAGCAACCCCGGATTCCATTTAAACGGAGAACTATTGTTGCGCGCTGCATATGGTGCCCTGTTCGGGGATATCCTCATGCGCTGCGTCTACCGTATGCGCCCTTACGAAACAGTGTCCGGTTCTGTGGATGCCCTGCATGCCAAATGGACGGATAAATGCCGACAGTTTGTGTCGCGAAAACATCTGAATTACTTTACGTTCCAAAAAATGTGCCGACAGATCATCCGGGAATTTGACGCTGTCCCCATCGATGAAAACCTGTGCAAACCGCGGGTAGGCATTGTGGGCGAGATTCTTGTCAAGTTTGCGCCTGCCGCCAACAATCATCTGGTGGAGCTATTGGAAACCGAAGGCGCAGAGGCTGTAGTACCGGATCTTCTGGACTTTATGCTTTACTGCTTCTATAACCAGATTTATAAAGCCGATTATCTGGGTACTTCCAGAAAGGCTGCTCTGGTTTCCAGAATGGGTATCTGGGCCCTGGAGCGGATGCGCGGACAGGCCGCCAGGGAATTTAAAAAGAGCAGACATTTTACACCGCCTGTGAGTATCTATACATTGGTGGACTATGCCAGCCCCATCGTCAATATCGGCAACCAGACCGGTGAAGGGTGGTTTCTGACCGGCGAAATGGTGGAACTGATCCACAGCGGTGTCAACAATATTGTCTGTACCCAGCCTTTCGGCTGTCTGCCCAACCACGTGGTGGGCAAAGGTGTGATCAAGGAACTGCGATCCCGTTTCCCCAGCTCCAACATCGTAGCCATCGACTACGATCCCGGCGCCAGTGAGGTCAATCAGCTGAACCGCATCAAACTGATGCTGTCCACCGCCCAGAAAAACCTGAAAAAAGAAAAGGACGCTTAAGAAACGTCAACAAACCCCGGCATATCAACCTTATGCCGGGGTATACTATTCACATCAAGTTCATGGAGTCATCTCCGAAAAAAATACTTTTGTCACATTTGTTTTCTCACTACCAAATACTCATTGTCCAGTTGATAGAAGGCGCAATTGAAATTACCACCGCTTAAAAAATGGCTCATATCATCTTCATCCAGATCAACCATGCAAACATAACACTCGTAATCTTCATCATACTGATAATTACTGCATGTATCACACATGCTCACGTTCCGTTTCCTCCCATCCTGTTTCGGCCTTATTACCGCTCCCTAATAAAACGTCCTGTCAACTTTACGGTTGATAAAACGGATTTTTCCTTTTATCTCCTCTGTCAGGTCCTGAATGGCCTCATCTGCCGCTTCCTTCTGCAGCTGGTTGACACAAAACACACAGGCGCCGAACTTATCGCTGGAAAACAATTTCGGTTTCTCCCATTTGACGAAATAAGATACCCTGTGCTTTAAGAGCACTTTCTCAATCTTCTCTTTCGTTGCCAAATCCGTTACCTGACACCACTCCAATTCATTATGTACTTTCACTTTCTGATATGCTGTCTCCATAATACAATCAATCCCCTCTGAGAAAATACTTCCTGCCCGCATGCAAGCAGTACATTTAAATTATAAAGCAAACCACAGGATTATGCAAACCCTTTTCTATGTCCCCAAAATCAATATCGGTTCATTCCAGTAAAAATGCACCGCCCGGACAGGCGGTGCACATCCCCACACTTAAAAGACTATTACCTTCTACCACGAAAAATAACATTTTCTTTCTGCCACGTCAACCAACCTGCAATGAAT
>CAYUKT010000202.1:0-1527 GCA_964445285.1 uncultured Bacteroides sp.
GTATCGGACAGCGGGGGTGCGGGAATATTGGATCGTTGAGCCGAAAAAAGAGATTATCAGGATATATCATTTTGAAAGAGGATTAGAAAAGGAGTATACTTTTCAAGAGTGTGTATCGGTTGGGATTTATGAAGGGCTTGAGATAGCTATATATGTTTGAGTCTGCCCAGATCTGCCAGGGGTTTCCAGGATTTGCAAGATTTCCGGTTGAAGCCGTACCCTGCTTATGCTATAATAAATCGATTATGGAGTTGGAGCGTAAATTCCGGGGAGTAGATTGAATAATTTAAGATTTTCAACCACAAATTTGTGCAGAGGCACAAATTCGCAGGAATTTGGCAATTGTATGGATGATTAGATTGCGTCAGCAGAAGGGACAGGTCATATAATGAGGGCATTCTTGATTTTGGAAGATGGCACGGTGTTTGAAGGGATTCATATCGGGGCCAGGAAAGAAATAATCAGTGAAATCGTTTTTAATACGTCCATGGCGGGTTATCTGGAAGTACTGACGGATCCGTCTTATGCCGGACAGGCTGTGTGCATGACTTATCCGTTGATTGGCAATTACGGCATATGTATGGACGACATGGAGTCGAAGCGGCCCTGGCCGGATGGCTTCATCGTGCGGGAACTAAGCAGGGTTCCCAGTAATTTCAGGTGTGATATCACAATTCAACAGTTTCTGGAGCAGTATGGTGTGCCGGGCATCGCCGGAATCGATACCAGGGCTCTTACAAGGATTCTTCGTGAAAAAGGTACCATGAACGGTATGATCACGACTAACGAGAACTATCATCTGGACGAAATCATTCCCAAATTAAAATCATATACAACAGGCAAGGTAGTGGAGCGCGTAAGCTGTAAGGAGAAATATACGCTGAAAGGCGCACAGGAGACAGCGGAGAACGGGCCGCTTTCGGGCAGCAGTGTATTTTGCAAAGAGGACTATGAAGCCGGAATCCGAGAAAAGAAGCCGAGCCTGGTGAGAGAATTAAACGGCAAGGGGCTGCGGGTGGCGCTCTTAGATCTTGGCGCCAAGGATAATATCGCAAGATCCCTGGCCGCCAGAGGCTGTGAGGTAACGGTTTATCCGGCATGGACTACGGCGGCGGAGATCCTTGCGGATGGGCCGGACGGCATTATGCTCAGCAATGGTCCGGGGGATCCTAAGGAGTGTACATTTATTATAGAAGAAATCCGTAAACTTTATGAGTCGGATATACCGATCTTTGCGATCTGTCTGGGGCATCAGTTGATGGCCCTGGCGACCGGGGCGGATACTTTTAAGATGAAATACGGGCACCGGGGCGGCAATCATCCGGTGAAGGATCTGCAGACCGGACGGGTTTACATTTCTTCCCAGAACCACGGTTATGTGGTGGATATGGACAGGCTGGATCCGAAAGTGGCGGTGCCGGCGTTTGTCAATGTCAATGACGGTACCAATGAGGGGCTTTCCTATACCGGCAAGAATATCTTTACGGTGCAATTCCATCCGGAGGCATGTCCGGGGCCGCAGGATTC
>CAYUKT010000202.1:1627-5136 GCA_964445285.1 uncultured Bacteroides sp.
AGAATATCTTTACGGTGCAATTCCATCCGGAGGCATGTCCGGGGCCGCAGGATTCGGCCTATTTGTTTGACCGGTTCATAGAGATGATGCGGAAGGAGGGGGTGTGTCATGCCTAAGAATCCAAATGTAAAGAGAGTATTGGTGATCGGTTCCGGGCCGATCGTGATCGGACAGGCGGCGGAGTTTGATTATGCGGGGACCCAGGCTTGCAGGTCCCTGAAGGAAGAGGGCATGGAAGTCATTCTGGTGAACTCCAATCCGGCGACCATCATGACGGACGGTGATATCGCAGATAAGGTATATATTGAGCCTTTGACGACAAAGGTGCTAGAACAGATTATTCTGAAAGAAAAACCGGATTCCCTGCTTCCGAATATGGGAGGCCAGGCAGGCCTCAATCTGGGGATGGAACTGGATGAGTCCGGTTTCTTAAAAGAGCATGGAGTGACCCTTCTGGGTACTACAGCCAAGACCATCCGCAAGGCGGAGGATCGTCTGGAGTTTAAGGAGACCATGGAGAAGATCGGGGAGCCCTGTGCGCCTTCTTTGGTGGTGGAGAATATAGAGGACGGTGTGGCCTTTGCCGGCAGGATCGGTTATCCGGTGGTGCTGCGTCCGGCTTATACGCTGGGGGGTTCCGGCGGAGGCATTGCGCACAACCAGGTACAGTTGGAGGAAATCCTGGCCAATGGCCTGCGCCTTTCCCGGGTGGGGCAGGTGTTAGTGGAGCGTTGTATTGCAGGCTGGAAAGAGATTGAGTATGAAGTCATGCGGGATGGCGCCGGCAACTGCATTACGGTCTGTAATATGGAAAACATCGATCCGGTGGGTGTGCATACCGGTGACAGCATTGTGGTGGCGCCTTCCCAGACACTGGGAGATAAGGAATACCAGATGCTTCGAAGTTCCGCTCTCAATATCATCAATGAACTGGGGATTACCGGTGGCTGTAACGTGCAGTTTGCCCTGCATCCCACCAGTTTTGAATACTGTGTGATCGAGGTCAATCCCCGTGTGAGCCGTTCTTCGGCCCTGGCCAGTAAGGCGACCGGCTATCCGATTGCCAAGGTGGCGGCAAAGATTGCGCTGGGCTATACCCTGGATGAGATTAAAAACGTTATTACAGGCAAAACTTATGCCAGCTTTGAGCCCACACTGGATTATTGCGTGGTAAAGATACCAAGACTTCCATTCGATAAATTTATTACGGCGAAACGCACTTTAACAACTCAGATGAAGGCCACCGGAGAGGTCATGAGTATTGGCAATAATTTTGAAGGTGCGCTGATGAAAGCCATCCGTTCCCTGGAACAGCATGTGGACTGCCTGCGCAGTTATGATTTCACAGATCTGTCGAAGGAGGAATTGCTGGAACGACTGAAGATCGTGGACGATCAGCGGATTTATATTATCGCTGAGGCAATCCGTAAGGGAATCGATTATGAGACGATCCATGATATCACCATGGTGGATGTTTGGTTTATCGATAAGATTGCTATTCTCACGGAGATGGAAGAGGCGTTGGAGAAGGGGCCGCTCACGCTGGATCTCTTAAAGGAGGCCAAGCGGATTGAATTTCCGGATAATGTGATCGCAAGACTCACAGGAAAGAGTGAGGATGAGATCAAAAAGATGCGCTATGACAACGGTATCGTAGCGGCCTTTAAGATGGTGGATACCTGTGCGGCGGAGTTTGCGGCTTCCACCCCCTATTATTATTCCGTATTTGGCTCCGAGACGGAGGTAGTGGAGTCCCATCCGAAGAAAAAGGTATTGGTGTTAGGTTCTGGCCCTATCCGGATCGGACAGGGGATTGAGTTTGACTATTGTTCCGTACACGCCACCTGGGCCTTTGCCAAAGCGGGATATGAAACGATCATCATCAACAATAACCCGGAGACGGTCAGTACCGACTTCGATATTGCAGATAAATTGTATTTCGAGCCTCTGACGCCGGAAGATGTGGAGAATATCGTCAATGTGGAGAAACCTGACGGCGCCGTGGTGCAGTTCGGCGGACAGACAGCCATCAAGCTGACGGAGAGCCTGATGAGGATGGGTGTGCCGATCCTTGGTACCAAGGCGGAGGATGTGGATGCCGCAGAGGACAGGGAACTTTTTGATAAGATACTGGAAGAAACCCAGATACCGAGAGCCGCAGGCGGTACGGTCTACACCGCCGAACAGGCGAAAGAAGTGGCGAACAGGCTGGGATATCCGGTACTGGTGCGGCCTTCCTATGTGCTGGGCGGCCAGGGGATGCAGATTGCTATTTCCGATGAGGAGATCGAGGAGTTTATGGCGGTCATCAACCGCTATGAGCAGGATCATCCGATCCTGGTAGATAAATATTTACAGGGCAAAGAGCTGGAAGTGGATGCGGTCTGTGACGGCACGGATATCCTGATTCCGGGCATTATGGAGCATATAGAGCGCACCGGTGTACATTCCGGTGACAGTATTTCCGTGTATCCTGCGCCCACGGTCAGTGAAAAGGTCAAGGAGACTATCGCGGAGTATTCCAGAAGACTGGCAAGAGCCCTGCATGTGATAGGGTTGATCAATATTCAGTTTATTGCGGTGGAGGATGAGGTGTATGTGATTGAGGTCAATCCCCGTTCTTCCCGTACCGTGCCTTATATCAGTAAGGTGACGGGAATTCCGATCGTGGATTTAGCAACAGATGTTATTATTGGCAAGAAGATCAAAGATCTGGGATATGAACCCGGTTTACAGCCCGCGGCAGACTATTTCGCTATCAAGATGCCGGTATTTTCTTTTGAAAAGATCCGGGGCGCGGAGATCAGCCTGGGACCGGAAATGAAATCTACCGGAGAGTGTCTGGGTATTGCCAGAACCTTTAATGAGGCGCTTTATAAGGCATTTCTCGGTGCCGGTGTCAATCTGCCCAAACACAAGCAGATGATCATTACCGTCAAAGATGCTGATAAAGGCGAGGCCATTGAGGTGGCGAGACGATTTGAGAAACTGGGGTATATTATTTATGCCACCAGAAGTACGGCCAAAGCCCTGAATGATGCGGGAGTAAAGGCGCGTAAAGTGAATAAGATCCAGCAGGAATCTCCTACGGTCATGGATCTGATCTTGGGGCACAGGATCGATTTGGTTATCGATACCCCTACTCAGGGGCGGGACAAGAATCGGGACGGCTTCCTGATCAGACGGACTGCGATTGAGACGGGTGTCAATTGTATCACGGCCATGGATACGGCGGCGGCGTTGGTCACCAGTCTGGAAAATGCAGCCTCCCAGGGAGAGATGACGCTGATTGATGTGGCCACGATAGCGAGGCGTGGAAAATGAAGATAAGGAGAAGCGATGGAAGAACAATGGACTTATAAAACAGATGATCAGATACATCCGCCTCGGGAGATACAAAGCAGCGTATCTTATCCGGAGGGGGTAGACTGGAACGATGACAGCGGGGCGATACACACGGTAAAGCAGACTTATAAGATTACGAAAGAGGATGGATGGCAGGATAATCG
>CAYUKT010000203.1:0-3557 GCA_964445285.1 uncultured Bacteroides sp.
ACCACCCGCCCAAAGACCTGGGCAGAAAATACCCGCTTCCCGCCGTGAATAACAGCGCCGCCGACTCCCCCAGAATACGCCCCACCGCCAGAACGATGCCGGTCATAATTCCCGGCATCGCAGAGGGTAAAAGAATCGTCCGGATCACATACCACTTCCCCGCCCCCATACCAATAGCGCCGCTTTTGTAACTTTCCGGAACCGTCCTTAACGCCTCCTGCGTATTTCTCGTGATCAGCGGCAAGACCATCAGGGAAAGTGTAAGCGCCCCTGTCAGAATCGAATATCCCCACCCCAGCGTAACCCCAAAAAAGACCATTCCAAAAAGCCCAAAAATAATGGACGGTATCCCTGACAATGTCTGCGTGGTAAACTCAATCAGCCGTACCACCTTCCCCGGTCTGGCATACTCATTCAGATAAATGGCCGCCCCGACTCCCACAGGCACAGCAATCACCAGCGTCAACGTCACCATATATACGGTATTGATAAGATTGCCGGCAATTCCCACCGTCCCCTCCAGATTACTTGTCACTGTGGTCAGAAATTGCAGACTGATGTGGGGAAATCCTTTGACAAATACATATACCAGAATCCCGATCAAAAGAAATTCCGCTAAAAAAGCCGCCAGATAGATCAGACACAGAAGCATATCATCCTTCAGCTTTCTCATCATCCCCGCACTTCCCCCTTTAAAATACCGCTCAAAATCCCATTGACCATCATGATAAAAACAAAGAGTACCAAACCAACCGTAAACAGCACCTGCCTATGCAGGCCGCCCGCATACCCCATCTCGCTGACAATCGCTGTAGTGAGAAACCGTACCGAGCAAAAAGGAAGCGGCAGATTTACCGAATTACCGGACACCAGACTGATAGCCATTGCCTCGCCCATTGCCCTGCCCACTCCCAACACCACCGCTGCCAAAATCCCTGACCTGGCCGCCGGAATCGTAACCCGAAAAATGGTCTCTACCGGAGAAGCCCCCAGCGCCAGGGAAGACGCCTTCAACTCCCGCGGCACCGCCCGCAGCGCCGCCTCACTAATGCTGATCACTGTTGGCAGTATCATCACCGCCAGAACGATCACCGCCGAAAGTAAATTGGCACCGCCCGTAAACTGATGAGTCTGAGACCCCGCAAAGATCCTCTGTTCCACCCGGTACATAAACGGATTTAAAATCATCATTCCCAAAACGCCATAGATGACTGACGGAATCCCCGCCAGAAGCTCTATTGCCGGACGTATCAGCGCCGAAAGCCATACAGGCGCCGCCTCCGCCAAAAACACCGCCGTGAAAAGCCCAATGGGCGCACCTAATGCCACGGCCAAAAAAGTGCCCACAATGGAGGTCAGGATCGCATAGAGGATCCCGAAAGACGGTTCCCGGGCGGTGGGCTGCCAGATGGAAGAAAACAATATTTCTTTCCACCCTGCCTGAAAGATGGCAGGCGAACCATTGGCAATCATGTAGAGCGTGATGGAGAACACTGCCGCGACCGCAGTGAAGGCACAGAGAGAAAATATGAGTTCTGCGGCCTTTTCGATGATCTTGTCCTTCTTATACTTAACTATGGTTATTTCCCCCTTATTTCACTGCTTATAAATCAATATTTTTCCTGCGGATCATACAGAATCACCCCTGTTTTCTCAAACAGGGCTCTTCCCTCCCCAGACTCCAGATATAAGAAAAACTTCCGCACCGCCTCACGCTGTTCCTCCACCCCGCCTTTCGTCACCATCACATATGGCCTGCTCAACCCGTATCTGCCAGTTCGTATCGTATCCGCCGTGGGCTTAACACCATCTATTGCCAAGACCGCCACCGTATCATCCGCCACATCCCAAGACATATAACCAATGGCCCCCGGCGTAGATGAGACCCTGGCCATTACTGCTCCCGTAGAGTTCAATTCATTGGCATAATCACACCGGTCTTCCAACTCCAGATATTCCTCGAAAGCCTCCCTCGTCCCACTGCCTGCTTCCCGTCCCACTACCACAATTGCCCTATCCTGGCCGCCCACTTCCCGCCAGTTCCTGACTTTTCCCTGATAAACCGCAAATAACTGCCCTTTCGTCAATTCCCTGACCGGATTTTCCGCATCCGTAATTATCACAATCCCATCCAGCGCTACAATATGCTCCACCGCCCCAGCCGCCTTCTCTTCCGGACGCAGCCTTCTGGAAGAATTACCGATATCTGCACTACCTGCCAGTACCGCTTCGATGCCTGCAGAAGAACCAGTGAATTCCGCCGTCACCATCACATACGGATACCGATTCATAAATCCTTCCGCCAGCGTATTGGCAATGGGCTCCATGGACGTGGAGCCGGCCATTTTGACTGTGCCGCGTAAAGATGTGCTGCAATTGGATGGATTGGGACTGTTGTGCCCGTCATTTATCCTGTTCCCAAACGCCAGAAGTCCAATGATGAGTATCATTGCGATAAGAAGCCCTTTTTGATTTCTATCTGTCTGATCTTTGCACACTATCTTCCTGCCTGCTGTCCATACCAACTGCCCTCTTCTTTATAACTTATGCTTTTTGCCTGCGCTTCATATCTCCTAATTGATTCAAATACGCTTTTGTCGTATGATAAAAAGGAAATTTTCCCAAACTCAACCAACAGTTTGTGTACAAAATACAGCCTGTCATGTAATATTCATCTAAACATGTAATATGCATCTAGGGAGGAAGTCATAATGAATCAGACAGAAATTGGAACGTTCATCGCCAAATGCCGTAAAGAACAGAACCTGACACAGGCACAGTTGGCAGAAAAACTCAATATCACAGACAGAGCCATATCCAAATGGGAAACAGGGAAAAGCATGCCCGATTCTTCCATCATGTTAGAACTGTGCGCCATCCTGGGCATCAGCGTAAACGAATTGCTAAGCGGGGAAAGAATTGAAACCAAACATTCAGAAAATTATGAGAAAAAGGCAGAAGAAAACCTGATCGCCTTAAAAAGAAAAGACGAAAACAGCATTTCCAGAAACGGGATCATCGCTACCCTTTTTACCGTGACTCTTTTTATCGGGATCGTGGTATGTCTTACCTGTGATATTGCCATCTCAGGTCACCTGACCTGGTCGCTCATTCCGATCAGTTCCATTGCTTTTGCCTGGGTGGTATCTTTTCCAGGTATGATACTGGGAAAAAAGGGGATTGTTGTCAGCCTGATCTCTTTAAGCATTTTTGTCATTCCCTATTTATATCTGCTGAATGTCCTGATCAGAGTCCATGAAATATTTTCCATCGGCACTGCCATGGCAGTACCCTCTCTCGTGTTCTTATGGCTGGTGTCCGCTATATTCCATCGTATGGGGAAGACAAGGAAATTCGCTGCTCTTGGGATATCCCTGATTGCTGCTGTTCCATTTGTATTTATCATCAATGGAATCTTGTCTAAAATGATAGGAGAACCGATCCTGGATGTGTGGGATGTGCTGACGATCTTTATCCTGTTGGTACTGGCTTTTGTCTGCCTTGTGAGTGACTATCGCAAATCTATACCACCGGCTTAGCCGGTGGATTTTTATTCC
>CAYUKT010000203.1:3657-5132 GCA_964445285.1 uncultured Bacteroides sp.
ATCAGCTCTTTCATCTGTTCCAACTCTTCCCAGGAAGTAATTGCCGCCAGATAACCGCCTCGAAGGCTGCACTCCCGGCGCGCCTCTTCCCACGTCATATCTCCTTCCACCAGCTCGTACCTATGCTTCGCGGAGGTGACATTCCCGGTCAACAGAAGCGACCGCATTTCGCTTGCAATATAATAACGCTCATTTTCCTTCGGATCCAGTGCCTGTCTTTGGGGATCAACAGCCTGTTCTCCCGGAAATACGGCATTTAACTGCCGATCATACTCCTCCTCATCCACTTCCACGTCATTCCAGTAATATGCAAAAATTTCATTTCCGTTCTCATCCAACTGTACGCCTTCCGGCCCATCACCATATTCACTTCCGGCAACATATTCCCATTTACCATCCCGGATGGTATAGACATGATCAAAATAATGCCCCATATTGCCATCTGCATTACAAAGTTTATTTCCCTGTTCTACATATGAAAAACCCAGCCTTATCGTCTCAAATTCATCCACAACATTATCATGGACTGTCAAAATCATGCATCCGCCTGCACAAGATCCCCTGTCCACTACCAGCTCCGGTATATAATCCTCATCCACATAGATCAGCGTATAGGTAAAAGAATCAGCATACTCCATCTCTTCTAAATATGTAAGATAAATACTCCGCCAATCTTCCACCGTCATAAAGGCATAACTTGCATTTCCGTAAAATCCCCGCTCCTGCTGTCTATCCTCGTCCCATGAAGCCGTCACCCGATAAACCCTGTCCATAGCAAACGAAAGGATCGAAGGCGCCTCATCATATGTCGTCCGTTCCGCCTCCGCCTCATTCTGCGCATCCAGAGAATCTATGCTCCATTCTTCCACCACCAGCGAATCCGGCATTACTGCAAAATCGACCTCATATCCTATTTCAGTCCGCTGCTTTTCCTTTGGGATACACAATACATTCCGCGTTCCTTTTTTGTATAAATCCTTGTCGAGAGAGCCTGGCCCGCACGCTTCCCCGCCGCTCATCATGCCGTCCCCTATTTTATAATTCCAACTGTAATCAGCGGAAGAAAACTCATGCAAAAGCCCGCTGTCTGAATCCGCCGCAATCAATTCCAGAACCGGCGGTGCCTCTGGAATTGATTCCAGAGGCGGATTTGGTACGGAATCTGACGGCAGCACTGACGCAGATGGCGCCTCGGACTGCTCTTCCAAGTTAGAACCTGTGACCGGCTCCGTATCTGCTGCAGACATCTGTCTGTCAGCACACCCGATACAGACACACAGCATGATCGATAGGCAGACAATACATGATATAAGGCGAATTGCTTCTTGTCTTAGGTGCATACTAACCTCCATGATTCCGCATTGCAGAATCTCAGATCAATGCGGAGAATGCCGCATTTCAGGCATTC
Organism: uncultured Bacteroides sp.; assembly: GCA_964445285.1. Taxonomy (GTDB): domain Bacteria; phylum Bacillota; class Clostridia; order Lachnospirales; family Lachnospiraceae; genus UBA3282. The sequence goes on from CAYUKT010000203.1 coordinate 5,066, forward strand.
TCCAGTGTGAGAAGAACTTCTTGGCGTCCCGTCCAATGGCGGGACGTCTTTAGAAGTTCTTCTCACA
>CAYUKT010000204.1:0-5110 GCA_964445285.1 uncultured Bacteroides sp.
AAAATGGAAAAAAGATTATTTACTTCAGAATCCGTAACAGAAGGACATCCCGACAAAGTCTGCGATGCCATCTCCGATGCCATTCTTGACGCCTGCATGGAGAAAGATCCCATGAGCCGTGTGGCATGTGAGACTGCAGTTTGTACAGGATTCGTGCTGGTGACCGGTGAGATCACCACCAATGCATATGTGGATATGCAGAAAATTGTACGTGATACCGTTAAGGAAATCGGCTATACCAAATCCGAGTATGGCTTTGACGGCAACACCTGCGCTGTGTTCGTAGCCATTGACGAGCAGTCCGCAGATATCGCCATGGGCGTGGACAAGGCCCTGGAGGCGAAGAAGGGTGAGCAGAACGATGACCTTGACACAGGTGCTGGCGACCAGGGTATGATGTTCGGTTATGCGACCAATGAGACAGAGGAATATATGCCTTACCCGATCGACTTGGCACACAAGCTGGCATTACAGCTGACCAAGGTGCGTAAGGATGGCACCCTGAAATATTTAAGACCTGACGGTAAGAGCCAGGTGTCCGTAGAGTACGATGAGGCTGGCAAACCGGTTCGTCTGGAGGCGGTGGTATTGTCCACGCAGCATGATGATGATGTGACCCAGGAGCAGATTCATGAAGATATCAAGAAATATGTGTTCGATCCCGTTCTGCCGAAAGAACTGGTGGACGAGCAGACCAAGTTTTTCATTAATCCGACAGGCCGTTTCGTAATCGGCGGTCCTCACGGAGATGCAGGTCTCACAGGCCGTAAGATCATCGTGGATACCTACGGCGGCTATGCGCGCCATGGCGGCGGTGCTTTCTCCGGCAAGGACTGCACTAAGGTTGATCGTTCCGCAGCTTACGCGGCACGTTATGTGGCGAAGAACATTGTAGCGGCAGGTATTGCTGACAAATGTGAGATTCAGCTGTCCTATGCGATCGGTGTGGCACAGCCCACTTCCATTATGGTAGATACTTTCGGTACCGGTAAGATTGCAGATGATAAGCTGGTAGAGATTGTGCGTGAGAACTTTGATTTACGGCCGGCAGGTATCATCAAGATGCTGGATCTGCGCCGTCCGATCTACAAGCAGACAGCGGCTTACGGACATTTTGGCCGTAATGATCTGGATCTGCCTTGGGAGAAACTGGACAAGGTTGACGCTTTAAAGAAGTATTTATAAAATGAGAGAACATATAAATGACATATGTGTCATCTGTATGTATGACCTGTGAAAAGCAAGAGTCCCTGTATCCATGTGGTACAGGGACTTTATGTGACTATGCAGGTTTGGTGAGAACGTGACAATGCCATGAAAGTTTTTGGAAAAGGAAGAAAATGTGATTATGGAAACATACAGGATTTTACTCGTGGAAGATGATACGGAAATCAGTGAAATGCTAAAAAATTATCTTTCTACGGAAAATTATGATGTAATCTGTGCCTTTGACGGGCAGGAAGCCTGTGAAAAGTTTGACGAAGAGGAATTTAATCTTGTACTGCTTGACTTGATGATACCCAAAATAAGCGGTATGGGGGTGATGGAGCATATCCGCAGGAAGAGTTTCCTGCCCATCATCATCCTTTCCGCCAAGGATACAGAGAGCGACAAGACTTTAGGACTGGGGCTGGGAGCGGACGATTATATCACCAAACCTTTTTCGGTGGTGGAAGTCCTGGCACGGATTAAGGCAGCGCTGCGCAGGACGATGCACTATGACAGCGCGCCGGCCCAAGAACCTGCCGTACTGCAGGCCGGGGAGATGACCATGAATCTGACCGATCATACGGTCACGAAGCGGGGAGAGACAGTGGAGCTGACGGCCAAAGAATTTGAGATCCTGAAGATCCTGATGCAGAATCCGAAAAAAGTTTACACTAAGGAGCAGCTGTATTCCCTTGTGTGGAATGATGCTTACCTGGGGGATGAAAATGCTGTTAACGTGCATATCAGCAGGCTGCGAAATAAGATTGAGGATGATTCCCGCAAACCCGTATATATTCTTACGGTTTGGGGGATTGGATATAAACTTGGCAATGTGTAAAGGGGCTATTTGTGTCGCTGATTGAGTGGTAGTGGAATGGAGATTTATATGAATGACGAGATGGTGATATTTGTCCTGTGTCTATGTGTGCTGTCTCTGCTGGGGATTGTTCTCTACCAGCGGGTGGTATTTCTGAACGGTACCCAGAAAAAACTGCGGGCGATGCATGGAAAATTAAAGGAGATCCTGGATACGGACAGCGATGAGAGCCTTATGGTCTTTACAGAAAATAAGGAACTCATGGAATTGGCGGCACAGATTAACCGATTGCAGGAAAAGCAGTGGCGGACGAGGGCGGACTACCGCCGCTATGAGTTGGCTTCCAAGAGGATGCTGTCCAATATTTCCCATGACATGAAGACGCCTATGACCGTGATACTGGGGTATCTGGAGATCATGCAGATGGACGAGGGCCCATCTCCGGAGATGTTAGCTAAGACGCAGCAGAAAGCCCAGAGCCTGATGGCGTTGATTGAAGAGTTTTTTACATTGGCGAAGCTGGAGGCGGGGGATGCGGACCTGGAACTCACCCGGCTGGATATCTGTGAGGTCTGCCGCGAAAATATCCTGGATTTTTATGAGATGTTATCAGAAGCGGCATTCCAGGTAGAAGTGGATGTGCCGGAGACGGCCGTTTATGTTCAGGGAAACAGGGACGCCCTTCAGAGGATCATAACGAATCTGATCTCCAATGTGATGCGCTATGGCGCTGCCGGGAAATATCTGGGCATCTTTCTTCGGACAGATGCAGAAATGGTCTATATTGATGTGGTGGATAAAGGACAGGGCATTGATAAAGCCTTTGCCCAGAGTGTCTTTGACAGGCTTTTTACCATGGAAGATTCCAGAAGCCGCAAGGTGCAGGGCAATGGCCTGGGCCTGACCATTGCCAGGAACTTGGCCGGACAGATGGGTGGGGAGATTCTCTTGGACAGCACGCCTCATGTGCGGACTGTTTTTACGGTGAAGCTGAGAAGAGAGATTTATTAGGAAATGAAAGAATTTTGTAAGAATTAAGCAAGAGTTTTGAAAAGACGGACCGCTACAATGGGATTAGTACAGAAAGGAGGCAGATAACATGTCATATATTTTACAGACTAGCCGCCTGACCAAGACCATTGGCGGGAAAGAACTGGTAAAAAATGTGGATATCCACATCCGAAAGGGGGAGATATACGGATTCCTTGGCCCGAATGGGGCCGGCAAGACAACGGTCATGAAAATGATCACAAATCTCTGGAAACCTACGGGCGGAGAGATTGAAATTTTTGGAAAGAAACTCACGCCTCAATCCTATGAAGTGTTGAGGCGTATGGGGAGCATCATTGAATTTCCGACATTTTATGAGCATATGTCCGGATATGACAACCTGAATCTTCACAGGGAATATATGGGATACTATCAGCATGGAAGTATTGAAAAGGCCCTTGATATGCTGGATTTGACTGATGCGGCAGGGCAGCCGGTAAAGAATTATTCACTGGGAATGAAGGAGCGTTTGGGGATTGCCAGGGCCATTTTGTGTAAGCCGGAACTTTTGATTCTGGATGAACCTACCAATGGACTGGATCCGGCAGGTATGAAACAGATCCGCGGTCTGTTAAGAACCTTGTGCACGGAATATGGCACGACCATCATGGTATCCTCCCATATCCTTTCGGAAATAGAGAGCATTGCAGATACTGTGGGTGTCATTCACCAAGGCAGAATGCGCAAAGAGATCAGCATGAAAGAGATTGCGCAGATGAGCCTTTCCTATATTGAACTGTCTGTGCGGCAGCAGGAAAAGGCGTCCTATGTTCTCTCTGATAAATTGGGGCTTACAAATTTTAAAGTAGTGGATGACGGACAGATCCGCATTTATGATACTGCTGTTTCTACACAGGAGATCACAAAGGCACTGGCTCTTGCCGATGTACAGGTACTGGCTGTCGGCCAGAAAGCGGAAACCCTGGAAGACTATTTCCTGAAACTGACTGCGGAGGTGTAGAGATATGTTAAAATTGATCAAACTGGAATGGAAAAAGAATAATATTGGGAAATATATCATAAAGGTCATTGTTCTGGCGGCGCTTATTGCCTTGTTTATTTATGCATTGGCTTATCTGGGCATTGCCAATGATCCAGATACGGGAGTGCCGGATGCAGCACCCGGAAATGAACTGATTTCAACTTCCATTGAAATGTTTACAGGTATGGCCTTTCTGATATTGGGCGGGGTGATGCTGTCTTCCTTTATTATCAGCGCATATAGGAATGGAACAATGGATGTGATGTTTTTATATCCGATCAAACGGCAGAAAATATTGGTTTCGCAGATGCTTGCGGTATGGATTTTTGATTTTACAGCGCTGATGCTTACGAAGTTGTTTGTATATGGATGTATCCTGGCAGGCTCCCGCTTTACGACATCGTTTTTTCCGATCGACTTTGACATGACGGCTCCGGGATTTTATATCCAGATGCTCATCAGATCCGCAGTTACGGTCACGGAGGCTTTTATTGCTCTGTATGTGGGTCTGGCGATGAAATCTTCCAAGGCGGCGATCGTGACATCCTTTGTGATGGTTTTTCTGACCCAGGGAAACATTGGCAGCCTTACGCTCAAATCCAGTGCCCCCTTTATGGTTGTGTTGACGATTCTTTCCGTGGCTTTTGCGTTCTTGTCTGTCTATAAGGTGGAAACCAGGGATTTGATGTAGAAAAGTAACCGGATGATCATGAAGGAGCTGGGGCAGAGAATACAGGAAACCAGGATAGCGATGAATCTGACACAGGCACAGATGGCCGAGCGATCGGGAGTAGCACACAGAACTGTGGCCAGAATAGAAAAAGGGGAAAGTGTGAATGTTGAAAATGTGCTCAATATATTGCGTGTATTGGGAGTATTGGGCAATTTGAATCAGTTGCTGCAAGAGCAGGTGCTTGCTCCGACAGAAATGATAGATGTGGGGAAGAAAAGAAGGCGGGTTTCGGGAAAGCAGAGGAAAGAGGAGAAAAAGGCCTGGGTGTGGGGAGATGAAAAGTAGAAGGAGTGTAAAAACGGATGGATGTTGCTGAGGT
>CAYUKT010000205.1:0-1897 GCA_964445285.1 uncultured Bacteroides sp.
GAAACTTGCCGGCATGTTTATAAATGCCGGTAAATAATTTTTTGTGGATGGATAAATACTCATTGGGTGTAAAGCTGAAGGCGTTTTCCGAGAGCAGACGGGCAATACGGACAGAAACTTTGTCAGCTTCCTCAGTTCTGTCATTTTTCTCCTCAGTTTGAGGATTTTCTTCATAATATGAATCTAAGAGACGCTGTGTCTCATCAAGTGAGATTTTACCCTCAATATTTTGGAGGGCTGCAGATATCAGGTAATTTGAAGGCGTTAATCCATCTACAGCCTGTAATCCGACCGCAGTCTGCCAGATATATCCTTTTTCACGTATATCAGGTTCTGTTTGTCTTAAATATTCTTTAAATGGATCCTGCTTCATTTTACTACTCCATTCTATGGTTTTAACACTGTCCTCAAATTTTAATCTGCGTCCACTTACCCTTTTTAAACCGTGTCGAGGCAAAGAGGAAACGTGAGATCTGATCCGCCAGAACCCCCAGCCAAATGCCTACAATGCCGAATCCCAGCACATAACCGCCCACAATGGAACCGATGGTGCGGATGAGGGTAACGCTGATGGTGGAAGCTACAGCGGTATAGAAGGTGTCTCCCGCGCCGCGCAGACAGCCCATATACACTACTTGGCTGACCTGGAAGATTACAACGAAGATGATGACGCGCATAATATTGACACCGATGGCGACAATGTGTTCCTCCGCAAAGAAGAGATGCATCAGAGGCGCGGCGCCTGCAAAATAAACGATTGCAAGGAAGGCGGAAATGATGCCGCCGAACATCCTGCATATGCGGCCGTATTCTTTGGCAAGGTTTTCGTCCCCAGCGCCGAGACTACGCCCGATCAGCGCCACGGCAGCCGCCTGCAGTCCGTCACCGAAGGAGAAAGACAGCCCCATGATATTCATACCCACCTGATGGGCCGCCATGGCATCGGTACCCTGTTTGGCTGCCATGATTGCCGTCAGCATAAAACCGATTCTCATGAGAAGCTGTTCAAAGAACACACTGTAGCCGACCTTGATCAAATGTATGAAAGCGCCCGCAGCGGGCAGAACCTTGTTTTTGATAATATAGGGGAGACTGATAAAGCCCTCCGGTCTTAAGATGGAGAAAATGCTCATGATACAGGCTATCACTGTTCCCAGAACAGTTGCCAGTGCCGCCCCGTGGATGCCCAGGGCGGGAAAACCCAGGTGCCCATTGATCAGCAAGTAGTTAAAAATGATGTTTACCGTGTTGGAAGTCACGTTGGTGCGCATGGTGATCTTTGTATTGCCGGCGCCCCTTTGGGCAGAATTGATCCCCATCTGGATACAGTTAAAGATCATGCCGCCCATGATGATCTGAAAATAGGCCACGGCGCTGGCATGGGTTTCCGGTGTGGAACCGCACATGTGTATGATGGGGCTTGCCAGAACCACAAAAAGGACACTCAAAAGAACTGCCGCCGCAATGATAAAAACGATGGCAGTGCTGAGGATCTGATTTGCCTCGTCAGGTTTTTCTTCGCCCCGTCTTCTGGCAACCAGTGCCGAGATTGCTACATTCAGGGCAAAGAACAACGCCAGACCAATGAACTTGGGCTGTGTTGTCAGTCCTACGGCCGCTACGGCATAGGAGCCGAGGGAGCTGACCATCAGCGAGTCCACCAGTCCGGCGAAAGCCACGAAAAAAGATTCCACAATGGATGGCCATGCCATGTTGAAAGTGACGAGAATATTTTCTTTACTGTGTTTTGCCAGAAAGGATATCTGCATTTTATATCATTCTCTTATTATACAGGTTTTTAGTATCCGAGGCCGCGGAGCAGTCCTCGCAAAGTTAATTCTGCTGTTAAACTAATACTACCGCTTATTCGAGGCCGCGAAGCGGATCTCGCAAAGTT
>CAYUKT010000205.1:1997-3287 GCA_964445285.1 uncultured Bacteroides sp.
CTGTTAAACTAATACTACCGCTTATTCGAGGCCGCGAAGCGGATCTCGCAAAGTTAATTTGCGAAGCAAATTTACTTTTGTTATTGTATCGCCGAATAGCCATGTGCATTTGCGAAAGCGTCAATAGGCTGTTTTTCCTTGCACAGGGCACATTCTTCCGAACTGTATGTTTTGTACTCCGGGATGTCAGATGTGTTGAACAATGCGTTAATCGGTATACCCACCACACTGTTGGCAGCGCTGAAGATCGCGCTCACGCCGCTGATGGTCGCGCCATAATAGGTCAGGGTCTGCACGGCTTTGGTAACGGTACGTCCCGTGGTAGCGCTTGCTAAGAGGAGCAGCACATTCTTATCTTTGATCATAGGCAGATAATTATCACGGAACAACATCTGTCCGGCTGCAGAATATTCCGGTGTAACGATATAGATTGTCTGGTGTGCATTTCGGGAATATACGCCAGCCCTTGTCAATTCTTCTGCTAAAAATGCGCCGATAATCTCACAGCCATCGATACAGACGATCGTATCCACAACAGTGGACAGCATAATCTGCCTGCTCAGTTCCTTGGCGGCAGTGGATGCCTCGCTCAACCTGGTCTTCATGGTTGTCATATCAATAAAGTAGTTGATATGGGAGTTGGGGGTTACGAAATGTCCGTGGATTGCCTTCAACTCGATGTTGGGGTGGCTTTTGGAGTGAATCTTAATAAGTTCCTTCATATGCATACCTCCTATCATGATAAAGTTTATTTGGGTCATAATATTTCCCTGAGGAATTATCATGCTGTTGTAAATATTATACAGCCTGTGCAGGTGTAAATCAATCTCGGCTTGGCAAAATATCCTGTATATTGTATCAGTTCAGCCATGCTAGAGCGTTCACCCTATGAAAATGATTGTGTAATATGCCCTAAGTGAGCAAGTCCCCACGGTCATATTGCACAATCATTTCCGCATGGCTGAACTGTGTCTGTACATTTTGCGGAAGAAATGATAAGCTGTAGAGAAAATGACAAGGATTCCGAAATAGTATATACAGGAAAGCGTTAGGGTAAGATGCTTTGCGAGAATAAGATATGGAGTATGGCGTGGAAATCACCTGGAAGTGTTGATTTTCGTGGATAAATATGTAATGCTCCGGAATGAGGATTGAAATGCAGATTATTAGAAGCAACAAGGCACAGTTTGAATATGACATCCATGCATTGGTAAAGGCTTTTTATCCGGAATGGGAATTAAAAGTGCTGACGCCGTCTTCTGTGATAAAAGACAGAAAAATACTGGAAAT
>CAYUKT010000205.1:3387-5103 GCA_964445285.1 uncultured Bacteroides sp.
AATTAAAAGTGCTGACGCCGTCTTCTGTGATAAAAGACAGAAAAATACTGGAAATCCAGCCGGTAATGGAACTTTTATTTGGGGACAAGGAAGTAGAGCTGCGCGTGCAAAATAGTTTACATAATATTTTAGAGCAAAATGGAAAGCGGGAAGAGAAAAAGAGTAAAGCAGGCATGGAAGAAAGGTTTGATAAGGAGCAGGATGGATATCATGCATACTTCTGGCGAGATACGGATCATGTGGAGCCTGAGGCGTATAAAAATGCTTTTAAGCGGTTCCTTTACACGTCCCTTTGGGAGGAGACGGGAATAACACTTCCCTGGGGAAATCTGACGGGAATCCGGCCCACCAAGATTGCGATGACTATGCTGGAACAGGGTAAAAGCGAGGATGAGATAGCGGGTTTTCTGAAAAGAGAACATTTTGTCAGTGAGGAAAAAACGGTGCTCGGTATTGAAATTGCCAAGCGGGAGCGGGACATCTTAAGCAGCCTTCACTATGAGGATGGATACAGCCTCTATATCGGGATACCCTTTTGCCCTACGACCTGCCTGTACTGTTCTTTTACATCTTATCCCATCAGTATGTGGCGGGAGCGGGTGGACGCTTATTTAACAGCGTTGGAAGTGGAGATTGATGCGGTGGCGGCACTGTATCGGGATAAGATACTGGATACGGTATATATCGGCGGCGGTACTCCCAGTTCGCTGTCGGCGTCACAACTTGAGAGAGTGTTAACTAAGCTGAGAAATACCTTTGATTTCAGGACGGTACAGGAATTTACGGTGGAAGCGGGGCGCGCAGACAGTATTACGGAAGAGAAACTGCGGGTCCTTTATGAAAACGGCGTAACCAGGATTTCTGTGAACCCTCAGACCATGAAGCAGGAGACATTGCAGCTGATCGGCAGACAGCATACGGTGGAGCAGGTGGTGGAAGCGTTTGGAATGGCACGCCGGGCAGGCTTTGACAATATTAATATGGATATTATTCTAGGTCTTCCCGGGGAAACAGCCGTAGATGTGTCACATACCATAGCGGCCATAAAAGAGCTGTCGCCGGATGCATTGACAGTACATTCCCTGGCGGTAAAGAGGGCATCCAGGCTGCATCAGTGGATCGAAGAGAACGGTGTGACGGCTTATAATAATACGGAAGAAACTATGCGGATCGCGGCAAATGGCGCTGCGGATATGGAAATGGTTCCCTATTATCTTTACCGCCAGAAGAATATGTCCGGTAATTTTGAGAATGTGGGGTACTCTAAAAAAGATAAATATGGGATTTATAATATATTGATCATGGAGGAGATGCAGACGATCGTGGCCTGCGGAGCCGGGAGCATCTCAAAAAGGGTGTACCCTGACGGAAGGATCGAGAGAAGTGACAATGTTAAGGATGTTGCTTCTTTTATAGAAAGAATCGATGAGATGACTCAGAGAAAGCGGAAGCTGCTTGAGGCCGCGGAGTAGCGCTCGAAAACTGAAAAAAAGATACCAAACTGATAAAAAGCACCTTTCATTTCCTTTGTCGCTTTATTAAACTGAAAGAACAGTTTGACGATAACGGGAAAGCGGAGGTGAACTTCCCTTCGCGGAATAGATTAGGTGAAAAAGATTAAGCATAAGAGATCAGCTATAAAAGAGCAGGCTGTGCGAAACAGAAAAACAGTCCTGCACAGGAATGAGGGTAATATATGAGGCGAGAAGAGCAGAA
>CAYUKT010000206.1:0-5052 GCA_964445285.1 uncultured Bacteroides sp.
ATACGCCGATAAACAAAAATTGCAGATACATAATGATGGATACCGCCGCAACGCCGTCTTCTCCTGCAAAGGTGAGGGCCGTGCGGTTGAATACGATAGTCGTAACGGCAATGGCCAGTTGATCCACAAATTCCGATGCTCCGTTCACCATGCAGCGTACCGCTTCCCGCCCAGACAGTCCGTGCAGCGTAAATAAGAGGACTTTCCGTTTTCTCAGGAAGTAATAAAGCCCTATGCCAAAGGACAGAAGCAGACCAAGCATTGTTGCAAGCGCCGCACCCAAAATCCCCATCCGAAAACAGCCGATCAGAATATAATCCAGAACAATATTCAAAATGCCTCCGGACAACGCTGTGACAAGGCTGTAGACCGGCGCCCCGTCAATCCGGATGAAATAGGTAAACAGTTCTTTTCCAATGACGACAGGTGTTCCCAGAAGCCACCAAAGCGCATATATTCTGCAGTCAGCCATGGTGAGGCTGGTAGCGCCGAGCAGATTCAGGATGCCGGTCAGATTCAGAAGAACGCCCAAAGACACCAGACTGCCTAACAGTATAGATGCCGTCACGCTGACCGAGAAAGAAAGGCTCGCTTCATTCTTTCTGTTTCCTCCAATGTGCAGTGCGGCAACAGCGCTGCCGCCGGTTGCAAAAATCAGTGCAATGCCTGTCAGCAGGTTAACAATGGGATAAACAATGTTAATGGCTGCCAAAGCATCCGTACCCACATAAGCTGAGACAAAAATACCGTCAATGATAGTATAGACTGTATTGAACAAAGAAGTCAGATAGGTCGGAATAATATACCGCAGCAGTTTCCCAAACCGAACCTCTTTTTCTGAACTGAAAACCAAAACACTTTTCATAAAACACCTCCTGCATACAGGATAAACCTTCAAGCTACTTGAAGGTCAATAGGAAAGATGATATCCTATCCCTATGGAGGAATCAAACATGGCTTTCAATTTTCAAATCGGAGAAATTTCACGTTTTTTTGACGTACCGGCTTCTACCCTTCGTTACTGGGAAGATATGGGTGTTTTGAATCCGCTGAAAGATAGTGAAAATCACTACCGGGAATATACGATTGAGGATCTGATGACAATTTCTGACGTAATTTTTTACAAAAATCTTGGGCTTAAGCTGAAACAGATCCGCGAAATGGAATCTGCTACGCCTAAGCAGCACAGCCGTTTGTTTATGGAAAAGCTGTCGGAACTGGAAGAGCAGCAAAAATTGCTTCAAGAGCGTATGGAAAAGCTGCGCCGTCATATGAAAGCGATTCAAGTGATGGACGAATTGAGACAGAATCCTTACCTGGAAACAGACATTGACACGGACTGTATTGTTTCCTTTGACCTGATCGAGCGTGACAAGCTGCGCCAGTACATCGACAATCCATATCTTTACTCCCGTGTACAGCATTCCGATAATCCGTTGAAAGAACAGAGAGGGCTAACCATTCCAGCAGAATTGACAGAACAGTTTCCGGATTCTCAAATTCTATGGAAGAAACAAAGTAATAAATATATCACCTTTTTGATGAAAGAAGAAATAGCCGATGGTTTTCCAAATGATCTGCAGAAGCATTTACTGCATATTCAGAGCAGTCATAAAACAGGAGCCATGATCAGCCGCTTCCTTTTGTGTGCAAAGGAAGATGGAAAAATTTATGATTTCTACAAAACTTTTGTATAAATATTGAGTTTAATTCAATATATTGGGACAAAATAAAGCTATTTCTTCATGATCTCTCGAGCAAAACCTTTACAGATTCCCTCTATCATTTCTAACTCTTCTTCTGTGAATTTCGCATGTTCCGCAACAGCAATATTCTCTACAATCTGTTCCGGTTTTGATGCGCCGATCAATACAGAGCAGACTTCATCATCCTTCAGCACCCAGGAAAGTGCCATCTGCGCCAGCGTCTGTCCCCGCTGTCCGGCCAGTTCATTCAATCGTCTGATCTGTTCCAGCCTGCCCTCTGTCAGATCTGTGGCATGAAGGAATCTCGGGTCTTTCGCAATACGGCTGTCCTGCGGTATGCCATGCAGGTATTTGTCCGTCAGCATCCCCTGCGCTAACGGGCTGAACGCAATGATCCCCACACCGGCTTCCTTGCAGTATGCCTTCACGCCATCCTTTTCAATCGTTCTGTCAAAAATGGAATATCTTCTTTGATTTACGATAAAAGGACAGTGCTGCTCCCGTAAAAGTTCCACCGCCTTTTCCGTGTATTCCCTGTCATAATTAGACACGCCCGCATACAGCGCCTTTCCGCTTCTCACAATATCTGCCAGGGCGGTCATCGTTTCCTCCAAAGGCGTCTCCGTATCCATGCGGTGATGATAGAAAATATCCACATAGTCAAGCTTCATACGCTTAAGACTCTGATCGATACTGGCCATCAGGTATTTCCTGCTGCCATGATCCCCATAAGGCCCCTCCCACATATCATATCCTGCCTTTGTCGTGATCACCAGTTCATCCCTATACGGTCTGAAATCCTCCTCCATCAGCCGGCCCAGATTCGACTCTGCACTCCCATAGACAGGACCATAATTGTTCGCCAGATCAAATTGGGTGATGCCATGATCAAATGCTGTCCTGCACATCGCTTTCATCGTGTCATAGTTATCCTTTGAGCCAAAATTATGCCAGAAGCCTAACGAAACCGCCGGAAATTTCAAACCGCTTCTTCCTACCCTGTTATATGTCATCTTTTCATAACGCTTCTGATCTGCTGCATAAATATCTGCCATTCTATTTTCCCATCCCTTCTGTAACTGTGTCCGGTTACACTGATAAGATATTGCTCATATCCTTCCCTTTGGCAAGCTCATGTATACGTTCCCCACATACACCTTTTCCAGATACTTACCGGCTGTCCCAGCTAGGCGGTACAGCAGCTCCACGTCCGTAGCTTCTCTGTCTTTCATGCGATACCGCGGAAAAAAGCGGGTGATATGGAGAGGGATTGCCGGACTCAAACCGGAAATCCATTTAGCCTGCGCTTCCATATCCTCAGGAGAATCGTTTTCTCCCGGTACGATCAGGGTAGTCAATTCCACATGGCAGCTTTCCACTGCCCTCGCAATAAAGGCCTTGACTGTCTCCAGATCCCCGCCAAGCTTTTGATAGTATACCTCACGAAACCCCTTCAGGTCAATGTTCATGGCATCTATCCATGGCAGCAGTTCCTCAAGCACCTTCTGGGAGGCCGTGCCGTTCGTCACGAGAACATTTAACATGCCATATTCCCTCACCAGCCGAGCCGTATCACGAACGAACTCCCAACTCACCAAAGGTTCATTATAGGTATAAGCCACACCGATATTCCCTGCCTTTTTCTGTTCCTTCCATGTCAATGCCATATCCGCCAGCTGTCTGGGAGAGACATGCCCTGCATCAAGGCTCTTTCCATCTGCCATGGAAATTTCATGATTCTGGCAGAAAGGGCATCGTAGGTTGCAGCCATAGCTTCCCACGGACAGGATCATGCTTCCCGGATAAAAATCATACAACGGCTTTTTTTCAATAGGATCCAGTGCCATGGAAGTAATCCTGCCATAATTTGCACAAACAATTTCCCCGCCCTCATTTTTTCTGGCCCTGCACAATCCCATCTGTCCAGGCTCCAGCTCACAGTGGTGCATACATACCTGACAAACTGTTTTCATATCCCTGCTCCATTTTTACTCTATTAATGATGCCGTATCACTTCAAAGCGTTCCAATTCCACGCTCTCATGGTCTTTGATCCCCGCCTTCTGCTTCGCTATGGCAATCTGCTGCTCTATCGTGTCCACGCCTTCCAGGTTCGGCAACAGCAGCCCTCGCCTTGCACCCCTTGTCACAATGACACCGTATCGGGACACATCTAACTCCTCCGGAGAGGAAACCTGCTCCGTCTCCCCCAGTACATCAACGCTGATCGTCAGACGATCCACCTCCCATTCCTCCACCGGAGAAAATCTGGGATCTTCCGAGCAGGCGCTTACGGCATTGTACATGATCTCTTCCGCAAGAGATTCTCTGACCGCATGGATGGTTCCGATACAGCCTCTGAGCCTGCCATCCTCCTTCAGGGATACAAACGCGCCCGCCCTGCTGCGATACAATTCCTCCGGCAGCCCGCTGGGCATCTCAGGAACGTTCCCTGTCCCTACGAACGCTTCGATGGTATACCTTGCCAGTCTGACATAGGTGTCTTCCCGTTCCCGTCTTGCAAGAAGCTCCATCCGCTCCTTCTTTTCATACTGCTCCAGAAAATTCCGTGCCTCATCATTGCCGCAGGAAAGATAGGCACAGACGCCATAGCCTACCCCAAAAGGCCCCTCATAGGAAAGCCAATCTGCCTCCACGCCGGTCCGGTCAAATGCGCCCGCCATAATGGTAAAAGAACGATGCCCGCACTCCGCAGCCTTCTCGCAGAAATCTTCCGAAAATTCCAGCAGTTCCCCAAAAGCACCCCTGCCCATCACATCCATGATCCGCACATCGTAGGCCGGTCCCTCCTCCTGATAACCGTAAGGCCCGTCCTCCTTCAGCTTATGAGACAAGTCGCCGCTGGCAATCACCACAGTATTGCGCCCAAGAGTTTGCGCTGCCGCCCTGATGCACTGTCCAAGCTGGTAATGCGCCGTCAACGGTAAACCCGACAAGCCGATTCTCACCAATCGGTAGCCCGTCCAATACTGATTCACAAAATACAAAGGCACCATGGTGCCATGATCCAGCTTCCTCTCCCGCTCTCCCAAAGTACCCGCCTGTAAACCGGCCTCCTTTGCAGTCTCACACAGCACACGGACAAATTCCGTATCATAGGAGACTTCCATGGAAATCCGCCCGGCACGAAATTGCCCGAAGTCTCCTTTTGCATCCTGCCCGGGTGATATGTGGAAATAGTCTGCATACATAGTCTGGTGCGGGGAAATGAGTACGATCGTCTCCGGCTGCAGACGGCCGATCATCTCCGCTGCCCTTTGGTATGCATCGATAGTCTTCTGAATTTTCTTTTCCTCACCCCCGCCCACATCGGGTATGATGAGCGG
>CAYUKT010000207.1:0-1852 GCA_964445285.1 uncultured Bacteroides sp.
ATCAAGGCCCTGTATGAGATCTGTCCGCTGGCGGGACTTAAGATGTATCTGGGCGGTAATACACAGGTGCAGTATGTGAAGGGATATCATGTGCCGGAGAAACCCAAGACTTATGACCACAACTGGCAGGCGGACAGCGTGGAGGATTTGAGAAATACCAATATAGGGCAGGTTGAACGGCAGCAAGCCGATAAAGAAAATGAGAGGCATCGCAGGGAGGAAGAAGAGAGACTTGCACAGGCCAAGCGGGAGCAGGCAGAGATTCATGAGAAGAACCGGGAGCTCTTTGCCCAGGCTGTCGAGGCGGCGAAGGATGCAGATGCAGTTATTTTTGTGGGCGGTTTGAATCATAATATCGACAGTGAGGGATTTGACCGTGCGGATATGAAGCTTCCCTATGAGCAGGATCTTTTAATAGAAGAATTATTGAAAGTCAGAAAAGATACGATCATCACCTTTGTGGGCGGATCCCCGGTGGAGATGCCTTGGCGGAATAAGGCGCGGGCAATCCTGTGGAGTTATTATGCGGGTATGGAGACAGGCAATGCTTTTGCGGAGATTATTTTTGGGGATGTGAATCCTTCTGCAAAACTGGCGGAGACTTTCCCGGCTGTATATGAGGATTGTGCGTCTGCTAAGAACGGCCAGTTTGGGAAATGGGGCAATATTTCTCTGGAGGAGGGACTATATTGCGGATATCGTCATTATGACAGGCAGCATATCGCGCCCGCATTCTGCTTTGGACACGGATTATCCTATACGGATTTTGAGTACAGCGCTTTGACTTTGAAGGCGGAAAAAGACAAGAATGTGAAATTGACATTCACGGTGAAGAATATTGGCAAGCGGGCCGGCGCGGAGGTTGCGCAGGTGTATATTGCACCGATTGCGGCTAAAGTAGACAGGCCGGACAAAGAGTTAAAGAGTTTTGCCAAAGTTTTCCTTGCGCCGGGCAGATCGAAAAAAGTCTCTCTCACGCTCAAACAGGAAGATTTTGCCTATTTTGATGTACAGCTCCATGATTTTGTTGCAGATGCGGGAGATTATGTAATTCTGGTCGGTGCGTCCAGCGAAGATATCCGTCTGCGAGGCATTGTCACGCTTGCATAAAGGTATCTCTTTCTGTACATGCTAACAGGGCAGTAAGTACAGAAGGAGTGAAAAGAATGGATTATAATACGTTACCCGTTGGCCTGGGCC
Source organism: uncultured Bacteroides sp. (assembly GCA_964445285.1). Lineage (GTDB taxonomy): Bacteria > Bacillota > Clostridia > Lachnospirales > Lachnospiraceae > UBA3282. The sequence continues at coordinate 1,201 of CAYUKT010000207.1, forward strand.
TGGCGTTTGCCACGAACCGGGAGGCGATGGACCGGTTTGCGGATATGTCGGATGATGAAAAGAAAGAATTTATCGAGAGAAGCCGGGGTGTGATGTCCAAGAAAGAGATGGAACGCCTGGTGGGTTCTCTGGTAGAAGAAGACGAGAAACCGGATCTTCACCTGGAAGATGTAAAAAATATTTTTAAAGGACCAAGCATTGGTTAGTGGAAGGATAAGGAGAATCCTATGCAGATACAGCTGCCTGCAAAAGTGCATAAGATCATAGACACCCTGGAAACGGCAGGTTATGAGGCGTATGCAGTAGGCGGCTGTGTCCGGGATTCCATTCTGGGCAGGAAGCCTGACGATTGGGATATCACCACTTCGGCCAAGCCGGAGGAGACCAAGAGTCTTTTTCCCAGGACGATCGACACTGGCATCCGTCACGGGACTGTCACAGTCATGCTGGATAAAGAGGGCTTTGAGGTGACTACCTATCGGATTGACGGAGATTATGAAGACGGCAGGCATCCTAATAACGTCACATTTACGACTAGTCTGGAGGAAGATTTAAGGCGGCGGGATTTTACAATCAATGCCATGGCTTACAATGAAAGCCGGGGGTTAGTAGATCTCTACGGCGGCCTTGCGGATATGGAGGCCGGCGTGAT
>CAYUKT010000207.1:1952-5000 GCA_964445285.1 uncultured Bacteroides sp.
CGGCTCGGCATGCTTTTTCATGATATCGGGAAGCCGCAGACGATGACGGTGGATGAAGAGGGTATTACCCATAATAAGAATCATCCCGCAGTGGGCGCAGAGATGACCAGGGAAATCTTGCGGCGGTTAAAGTTCGATAATGACACCACAGATAAGGTGACCAAGCTGGTATTATATCATGATCAGGAGATTGCTGCCACAAAGGCGGGCGTCAGGCGGGCGCTGAACCGCATGGGGGGAGAAATCTTTGCGATGATGTTTGCCGTGCGCCGGGCAGATATGGAGGCCCAGAGCGATTATCAGAGAGAAGAAAAAATGCAGAGTCTTGCTTACATAGAGAGATTGTATCGGGAGGTCAAAGAGCAGGGAGACGCCGTCAGTCTCAAAGATCTTGCCATTACAGGTTCTGACCTGATCGCCCAGGGAATGAAGCCGGGAAAACAGGTCGGGGCAGTGCTGCAGGAACTGCTCAACAGGGTGCTTGAAGACCCCTCCTGCAACACGCAGGAAAAGCTGTTGGAGATCAGTAAGAAAATTGTCACATGAAAATCATACTTTTCCCTTGCTATTCATAAGATAAGATAGACGACTAAGCAGGGGGTATTCGTGTGAATGACAGAGCTGTCAGTTTATTGGAGCAATATGAGATAGAAGTGAATCGTACCTGGAAAGGGCGCGGGGCCATCCTGTGCGATTCAGACCGCGGGCTGCTTATCATGAAAGAGTATGGCGGACCGGCGGATAAAGTCAGATTTCAGGATTTTCTGTTAAAACATATCAACGAGAGCGGTATTGTACGGGTAGAGTCTATCCTGCGGACGAAGGAAGATGAACTAATCGTCTGTGATCAGGACAGAGTGCCCTATATCGTAAAGACATATTTTGAAGGCAGGGAATGTGATCATCGAAATATGGAAGAATGCTGCGGCGCAGTGGATACATTGGCGGCCCTGCACAAGATCTGTGACCTTGTAGAGTATGAAGAACTGCAGAGTCAGCCGGTGTACCGGGTAGAGAATGAGTATGAGAAGCACAACCGGGAGCTGAAAAAAGTACACAAATTCCTGCAGAAGAAAAGTCAGAAGACAGATTTTGAGATTTATTTGATGAAACATTATGATTATTTTATGGATATTGCCTTGCAAATTACCGAGGATTTGCGGTATTATGCCTATGGAGAGGATTCCTGTCAGTATCCGGTAGTGTGCCACGGCGATTACCAGTACCACAATATCCTGCAGACCGATAGCGGCAGTGTACTCATTAATTTTGAGAAATGTGTCAGGGATCATCCGGTCAGGGATCTATATCTGTTCATGCGTAAGCTGCTGGAAAAAAATAACTGGTCGCAGACACTTGGGAATATGCTTCTGGAGAGTTATAATAAAAAGAAGACGCTCTCAGAGCAGGATTACAGACAGCTGTACTTCCGCTTCGCCTATCCGGAGAAATTCTGGAAGATTGTAAACTTTTATTACAACAGCGGCAAAGCATGGATACCAGGAAGAAATATGGAGAAGATAGAGAAATTGTTTGCACAGGAAGAAGAGAAAAAACTTTTCCTGCAAAATATATTTCGCTTATAATTTATAGATGGGGCATGGATTTCATGATAACCGGATAAATGCCTCAATATGGAGGATCAGGATGCACAGAAGATTGATAAGCACGGTTGCAATGTTGATGGCAATGACGCTTAGCCTGACAGGCTGTACTTCAGAGGCCAGCAATGTGGGCAAAGCCAAAGATAAGAAGACGGTGGACACAGGGTTTACCGTCTCCACGGCAGGCAGCTATGATTCAGCGGACACGGCGGTGGTCATCTCCACAGATCAGGAGAACAGCGCCGTGGTCTTCATGAATATGGAGACAGGCAAGCAGTATACCCTCTACTATGATGGGACCACCTATGTGAAAGATAAACATGATGGCCCTATGACCATTTCCCAGATTGAACCGGGAGATGTGGTGGATGTGACTTTTTTAAAAGGGAAAAAGCGCCTTGCCAGCATCCAACGCTCCCCGCAGGCCTGGGTGTATGACGGGATTGAAAATTATGACCTGGGCGGCCCCAACAAGACTGCCAGCATCGGATCGAATACCTATTCCCTTCCGGATGATGTGGTCGTTTTGTCAGAGGGCAGACGTTCGGAAGTCATGGATGTAGTAAAGCAGGATGTGCTTTCAGTCTCCGGTATCGATCATAAGATTTACAGTATCAATGTGGAGAGAGGACATGGCTATCTGCGGTTAAAGAATGACCAGGCGCTTATCGGCGGCTGGATCGAAGTGGGTAACAGCGTGATCCGGGAGATCACGGAGGACATGCTTCTGGTGGTGCCCGAGGGCAGTTATCAGGTACTTTTGTCTCACAATGGCGTAAGCTGTACCAAGGATGTGCTGATTGAGAGAAATAAAGAAGTGATACTTGATGTGGGCGATCTGGAGATTACGGAGAATAAGACCGGACGGATCCTGTTTAACGTTACGCCGGATACGGCAAAGGTTTCCATAGACGGCAAGACCGTGGATATCAGCAAGGCGATAGAACTGCCTTACGGCATCCATCAGGTTCATCTGGAGGCCAAAGGATATGATTCCCTGACCAAATATATTCAGGTGGGGTCGGAGTATGCAACCATTTCCTTTGAACTTGAGGAGGAGCGGGACGATGATGACAGGCGCACTGTCAGTAGTAATACCGTGGATGATTATCAGCCGGCAGAACCTGCGGAAGATCAGAATAAACAGGAGAGCCTCAGTGAAAATGCTTTGGGTGCCAAGAGCGGCAACAGGGTGTATATTGATGCGCCTAAGAATGTGGAGGTCTATTTAGATAGTAATTACATTGGGATCTCTCCGATAAGTTTCAAGAAGACGATAGGAAGTCACACAATTACCCTGCGTAAGAGCGGATATAAGACCAGAAGCTATACGATATATCTCTATAATGACGGAGAGGATATAACGTATTCCTTTACGGATCTGGAACAGGAGACGGTCAGCGGGAATACGACTAAGCCGGATGGGTCGGTTAGTGAAAATTCA
>CAYUKT010000208.1:0-4965 GCA_964445285.1 uncultured Bacteroides sp.
GAGAGCCTGCAGCTTGGCCTTACCGTACAGGGGATATCCGAGTCGGGAAGGATTCGTGTGGTCAGGGAAGAGGGTTGTCGGTAGCGGTTGAAATTCCCATGAAAATGTGGCATTATTAATATGAGGATTACGATAAAAGGTAACGGCGTTTATGGGAAAAATAGTATGTCTGATGGGCAAGAGTTCATCGGGTAAAGATACCATATATAAAAAAATATTAATGCAGGAAAAAGTGCATTTAGAGACGATAGTGCCGTATACGACCAGGCCGATCCGGGCAGGGGAAAGGGACGGCGTAGAGTATCATTTTACAGATGAGAATGGATATCAGGCGCTTCTTGGACAAGGAAACATTATAGAATCAAGGGCATATAATACCTGCTATGGTGTTTGGCGGTACTTTACGGTGGCGGATGATGCCATTGATTTAGACAGATGTTCTTATGTGCTGATCGGCACACTGGAGGCTTATGACCAGCTTCGGAAATTCTACGGGGCGGACAGGGTGATCCCGGTAATGATCGAATTGGATGACGGTGTAAGGCTGCAGAGGGCTTTAGACCGGGAAAAGGCACAGGATCACCCAAAATATGAGGAGATGTGCCGGCGTTTTCTGGCAGATGCGGAAGATTTTTCTGCAGAGAAAATGGCTGGGGCAGATATTAGCAGGACATTTTACAATGATCAGCTGGATCATTGTCTGAATGAGATTGTGGCGTATCTGCAGGAGAATTTGAGGTCATGACGGAGAAGAGGTGACAGGAGTTGGATATTAAGGTAAATCAGGTACAACAGGCGCCGCAGGTGGAACAGACACAGCAGGTGCAGGAGACGGACGGCACGTTCAAGTTCACTCTTGTCAGCAGAATTGAGGAGCAGGACTTGCAGCAGGCGTTAGCCGGAATGATGGAAGAGATTACCAGACAGGGTGATAAGCTTGCCAAACACCGGGATATCAAGGATATGAAGCGGTATCGGGCGCTGATCAAAGATTTTTTGAATGAGGTGGTGAATCGTTCCCATGCTTTTTCCAGGGAGAATTTTCTGGACAGACGGGGACGGCACAGAGTATATGGAATCATCCGGCTGATCGATCAGAATCTGGATCAGCTGGCACAGGAACTTGTGAAGGATGAGCAGGATCATCTGGCGATCCTTGACAAGATTGGAGAAATACGGGGGCTGTTGTTGGATATCTTTACTTAAGGGGAAGCGGTGAGGTTATAGATGGCAAAATTTACAGATATTATTGGACAGGAACAGTTAAAGGAGCATATTCAGAATGCGATCGCGTCAAATAAGGTGTCGCACGCTTACATCATCAATGGGGAGCGTAATGCCGGCAAAGAGTTTATTGCGCGGATTTTTGCGATGACCCTGCAGTGTGAAAAAGGCGGTACGGAGCCGTGCAATGAATGTCACTCCTGCAAGCAGGCGCTCAGTCACAACCAGCCTGATATTATCTACATCAGTCATGAGAAGCCCAACAGCATTGGGGTGGAAGACATTCGCGGGCAGATTAACAATGATATCGGCATTAAGCCTTATAGCAGTCCGCGCAAGATTTACATCATGAATGAGGGAGAGAAGATGACACCGCAGGCGCAGAATGCGCTCTTGAAGACCCTGGAAGAGCCGCCGGAGTATGCGGTCATTTTAATCCTGACAGACAATGTGGAGGCGCTTCTGCCCACGATCATCAGCCGGTGTGTGGTGCTCAATATGAAACCGGTGTCGGACACACTTGTGAAAAAGTATCTGATGGAAGAGCTGGGTGTGCCGGACTATAAGGCCAACATCTGCGTGGCTTTTGCCAGGGGCAATATCGGTAAGGCAAAACTTTTGGCCAGCAGCGAGGAATTTGAGAAGGTCAAGGACGAAGCCATAACGCTGGTGAAATATATAAATGATATACAATGTGAAACGTCAGAAAAGAGGTGGAAATATATCAATGATATGGAGATCAACGAGATTGTCAAGGCAATCAAGAAGATCATGGAGTACAAACTGGACGTCAATGATTATCTGGATATCCTGACCGTCTGGTATCGGGATGCGCTTTTATATAAGGCGACCAAGGATGTGAACAGTCTGGTGTTTAAGAATGAGATCCAACAGATCAGGAAAGTGGCGGACAGGAGTACTTACGAAGGGATTGAGACGATCGTGAAAGCGCTCCAGCAGGCCAGGAGAAGGCTGGAGGCCAATGTGAATTTTGATCTGACCATGGAACTTATGCTCCTTACGATCAAGGAGAATTAGGCGGACGGCCCGGTATGCGGGCAGAGTCTGTCTGGAAAATGTGGAGGTTGATAGATTATGATAAAGGTAATTGGAGTGCGGTTTCGGACCGCCGGTAAGATATATTATTTTGATCCGGGTAAACTGGAAGTGAAACGAAACGATCATGTGATCGTGGAGACGGCCAGGGGCATTGAGTACGGTACAGTGGTCGGTGAGCCCAGGGAAGTGGAGGATGATAAGGTAGTTCAGCCGCTGAAAGCAGTGCTTCGTGTGGCGACACAGAAAGATGATGAGCAGGAGGCTGCAAACAAAAAGAAGGAGAAGGAAGCCTATCAGATCTGTCTGGAAAAGATCAGGAAACACAACCTGCAGATGAAACTCATTGATGCGGAATATACGTTTGATAATAATAAAGTTTTGTTCTATTTTACGGCGGACGGCCGTATTGATTTCAGGGAACTGGTCAAAGATCTGGCGTCAGTTTTTAAGACGCGGATCGAGCTTCGCCAGATTGGGGTGCGGGACGAAACCAAGATTTTGGGCGGCATCGGTATCTGCGGCAGACCTCTTTGCTGTCACACCCATTTATCAGAGTTTGCGCCGGTGTCCATCAAGATGGCGAAGGAACAGAACCTGTCCTTGAATCCGACAAAGATATCTGGTGTCTGCGGCAGGTTGATGTGCTGCTTAAAGAATGAGGAGGAGACCTATGAGGAGCTGAACAGAAAACTGCCCAATGTAGGTGACTTTGTGACCACGGAAGATGGCCTCAAGGGCGAGGTACACAGTGTCAATGTGCTGCGCCAGCTGGTGAAGGTCGTAGTGGATGTGGGTGATGAGAAGGAGATTCAGGAGTATAAGGTAGAACAGATCCGCTTTAAGAGAAGACACGGGAAGAACCGCAAAGTGGAAGCCAATGAGGCGGAATTGAAGGAGCTCGAGAAACTTGAGAAACAGGATGGGAACAAATCCTCGATAGATGATAATTGATCGGTTCGTGTCCTGTCATCCGGAGGTTGGAAGTGCCAGAAGAGGGAGTTATTTTAAAAGAAAATGAGCGGATTGACGATCTGGAGCGGAACGGATACCGTATCATACAGGATCCGGCCCGCTTCTGCTTCGGGATGGATGCGGTGCTTCTCTCCGGATTTGCCAGAATAAAGGACGGTGCCACGGTACTGGATCTGGGAACAGGAACGGGGATCATTCCCATTTTATTAGAGGCAAAGACGGGTGCCGCGCATTTGACGGGACTGGAAATTCAGGCGGACAGCGCGGATATGGCAAGGCGCAGTGTCCGTTTAAATGGATTGGAAGATAAAATCGATATTGTCACAGGGGATATCAAAGAGGCAGAAGAGCGGTTTGGGGCTGCTTCTTTTGACGTTATAACCTGCAATCCGCCCTATATGATAGGACAGCATGGACTCAAGAATCCCGAAGATGCCAAGGCAATTGCCAGACATGAAATATTATGTACGCTGCAGGATGTGATCGCACAGACAGCCAGAGTCCTGAAACCGGGCGGCAGTTTCTTTCTGGTACACAGACCTTTCCGTCTGGCGGAGATCATGGTGACGATGCGGGAGTATAAATTGGAGCCCAAGCGGATGCAGCTGGTCTATCCCTTTGTGGACAAAGAGCCCAATATGGTATTGATCGAGGCGAGGCGGGGCGGCAGGCCGCGGATGACGGTGGAGAAGCCTTTGATCGTATACCGCAGACCGGGAGAGTATATGCCGGAGATTTATGATATTTATGGCTATTGACAGCAGGAAGTGCGAAGGGGGATCTTATGCCGGGAATGTTATATTTATGTGCCACTCCCATCGGGAATCTGGGCGATATGACGCCCCGCGTGGTGGAGACATTGCGCAGCGTGGATGTGATCGCTGCGGAGGACACGCGCAACAGCATCAAGCTGTTAAATCATTTCGAGATAAAGACTTCTATGACCAGTTATCACGAATATAATAAAGTAGAAAAAGCGGACTTCCTGGTCAGTCAGATGCAGCAGGGAAAAGATGTGGCGCTGGTCACGGACGCCGGCACGCCGGCCATATCGGATCCCGGAGAAGTACTTGTGAAAAAGTGTCAGGAAGCGGGGATTCCAGTGACTTCCCTGCCGGGACCTGCAGCCTGTATCACGGCGCTCACACTTTCAGGACTTTCTACCAGACGTTTTTGTTTTGAGGGTTTTCTGCCTGCGGACAAGAAAGAAAAGGCACAGATCCTGAAAGAACTGCAGGAGGAGTCAAGGACCATCATTCTCTATGAAGCGCCTCATCATCTGGTGAGGATATTAGGGGAACTGTATGAGGCGCTGGGAGACCGCCGAATCACCCTTTGCAGGGAACTTACCAAGAAATTTGAGACAGTGTTGCCCACGACCATAAAGGAAGCGCTCACATTTTATGAAAAAGAAGAACCCCGCGGCGAGTATGTGCTCGTGGTGGAGGGCAAGAGTCTGCTCCGGAAAAAGGAAGAGGCACAGGCGGCCTGGCAGAGCATGACAATAGAAGAACATATGGCATATTATGAGGAGGGGGGAATGGATGAAAAAAGTGCCATGAAACAGGTCGCGAAGGACCGTGGCGTGTCAAAAAGAGAAATTTATCAATATTTATTGCCAAAATGATTGACAAAACGCCCGGAATCCGTAAAATTATGATTGACAAATGCTAGACCAGAGAATATACTTTGAATGTCAAACTATTTTAA
>CAYUKT010000209.1:0-4952 GCA_964445285.1 uncultured Bacteroides sp.
GAATTGCTGCGTATTGTGGCGATGTTTATGATCATCGCACTCCACTATCTGGTGAAGGGCGGGATTGCTGTGCCTTTTGCAGAAAATGACAGCAGTGTCAACTATGTTGCGTGGCTGATAGAAGCGTTCTGTATTGTGGCGGTGAACTGTTATATTTTGATCAGCGGCTATTTTCTGGTGGAATCTGCGTGGAAGCCGGGACGGATAATCTCCCTGCTCTGCCAGGTTCTTTTTTATGCGATCTTGATTCCTTGTGTCATGCTTGGTACCGGGATGCTATCATGGCGGGATATGGGCATTTATGACTGGATTGGCTGTGTGCTTCCGATCGAGACGGAGCATTACTGGTTTGCCACATCCTATCTGCTGCTATATCTTTTTGCGCCTTTTCTGGCGGCGGGAATCAGGCAAATGGAGAAGCGGCAGTTACAGGTTGTGACAGCGCTTCTGTTGTTTTTCTTTTCCGTGGGCAAGACGATCTTTCCGGTGAAACTTGTAACAGATCAATATGGATATAGCTTTGGCTGGTTCTTATGTCTGTTTGTGGTTGCCGGTTATATCAGAAGATATGGTATTTCCTGGCTGGAAAGGAAATACCATGCGGTGACAGGTTATATTCTGTCCTGTCTGCTGATCTGGGGGCTTTCCCTGTTTTCCCATATGCTTGCCGGCAGGATTGATGCTTTTTCTTATTATGAAAATATGCCCTACACCTACAATCATCTGTTGTGTCTGACGGGGGCGGTCTGTCTTTTCTATGTGTTTAAAAATATCAGGATCAGAGAGTCAGGGATGTCAGAGACGATCTGTGTGCTGGCGCCTTATACTTTTGGAGTATATCTGCTGCATGAGCATGTCCTGGTGCGCTATGAGTGGATGAAGTGGCTGCGGATCGAGCGGGTGGCTGGCAGTTATCGTTTTGTGATGCATCTGATTGGCGCCGTGCTGATGGTATATGCGGCGGGCAGCGCGGTGGATATGGTGAGAGCCTGGCTGTTTCAAAAAGCGGCTTCCTGCTTTGCAAGATTGGATAACAAACAGAAAGAGTCTTGAGAAATGCGTGTATAAAAGAGAATGGGTGGAAAATTGTGGGGATGTCAAAGGTAGGGAAATATCAAAACTTCATAGAGAATCTTCTGTTTCCCCTGGTATTGCTTTTGTATCCAATGCTTAAGATCGATCAGGGGATTGATGTGTCTGACACAGCATACAGCCTGTCTAATTTCCAATATTTCGGACAGATGAACGGCACCTGGATGGTGGCTACTTTTTTGGCAAATGTGGTGGGAAGTCTGTTGATGCATCTGCCTTTTGGCGATACCCTTCTGGGAATGAATTTCTACACGGCCATCATACAGGCAATGGCAGCGTTGACTGCCTATTTTGTGCTGCGTAAAAAAATACCGGCACTGCTTGTGTTTACCGGTGAATTTGTGGCGTTAGGCCTATGCTGGTGTCCGTCTGTTATCCTGTATAATTATCTCACGTATCTTCTGCTGACGGCAGGGATTTTATTATTGTATGGGGGAATTTTGGAACAGAGGGAGAAATGCCGCAGATGGTATTTTATGGCAGCCGGGCTTTGCCTGGGGGCAAATGTGGCGGTGCGTATGCCCAATGTGGTACAGGCAGCGTTGATCCTGGCGGTGTGGTACGGCGTGTGGATGACGGGAAACAGTGCGGTAGCTGAAAAGTCAGACCAAAAGGAGAGGCGCAAGTTACTTCGCTATCGGATGATACGATCCACAGTATGGTGTTTGGATGGTTATCTGATCGGCTTGGGGATTCCCTTTGCGATCATTTGTATCCGCTATGGCCTGTCGGCTTATCCGTCCATGGTGCAGACCATGTTTGCCATGACGGAAAAGGCGGCGGATTATAAACCCTCGTCCATGCTGGCAGGTATGTTTGGTGATTATGGCAGGGGACTGATCTGGATGCTGTTTGCAGGAATCTGTATGCTGGGCGGCTGGCTGTTGTGTGGAATATTTAACAGGTTGGAAAACAGGGAAAAAGTCATCCCCGGTATTTCGATTTTGCGGGGACTGTGCCGGGTCTGTTATGTGGCCGTCTTCCTGGTTCTGCTTCGGTTCTATTGGGGCAGGGGCATGTTCCATTTCCGGTATTATGCGCATGATTATGGAAGCGTGTATTATCCGGTGGTCCTGCTTTTGTTGGTGGTTCTGTTTACGGCAATATATTGTCTGATCAAAAAAGATGTCAGTCTGGAACAAAAAGTGTTTGCGCTTCTGGTCATTTTGGAGGTGTTTCTGACGCCGCTTGGCAGTAATAATGCGCTGTACCCGATCATTAATAATCTATTTCTTACGGTGCCGTTTCTGTTGTGGGTGGTGTATGACCGGTGGAAGCAGTCGGACGGTTTCGTGTGGAAGACACCGTTATTACTTTTGCTGGCATTTGTTCTGGTGCAGAGCATAGGTTTTCATATATGCTTTGTGTTCCAGGATGGCATTTGGGGGGAAAAGAGAGATACCCTGATTGCAGCGCCGGCCAAGGCAGCAGGCATTTATACGAATCAGGATAATGGGGAATTGCTCGAGGAACTTGCGGTTTATGTGGAAGGTGCAGGAATCTTCGGGAGGGAAGCGATTTTGTACGGGGATATACCGGGTTTGGGATATTTACTCGACATGCCGTCTGCATTGTCCACGTTTTGGCCGGATCTGGATTCCTATCGTATGGCGGAATTTGAGTGGGATATGACAGTACTAGAACAGTGCATGGAAGCAGGCGGGGAAGCGCCGGTTTTCATACTGGCTGCCCAAGCTGCCGCCTATCTGAGCGAAGATGCAGATGCTATGAACTGGTTCGGTGTGGATCAGGAGAAGATGGATGCAGATGAGAAATTGCAGCAGATAGGGGCATTTATGCAGGAATATGGGTATGTAGAGAAGTTTGGTAATGCAAGATATGTGGTGTATGTGAGGAATTAAGTAATTATGCAGATACTCAGACATAGACGGAACAGCAGTAACCTTGCGAAACAAGCGGTTACTGTGATAAGATATACGCGGAGGCATATACAAGACACGGAGATGGAGAAACCATGATCAATTTTAATGTACCGCCCTATACGGGCAAAGAGTTTGAATATATCAGGAAGGCCGTAGAAAATGAGAAGATCTGCGGCGATGGGCCTTTTACCAGAAAGTGCAGTGAGTGGATCGAAACACAGACGGGCACGACCAAATGTCTGCTGACCACGTCCTGTACCCACGCAACGGAACTGGCAGCGCTGCTTCTTGACATTAAGCCGGGGGATGAAGTCATTATGCCCTCCTACACCTTTGTGTCCACAGCCAATGCCTTTGTGCTTCGGGGAGCGACTGCTGTTTTTGTAGATATCAGGCCGGATACCATGAATATAGACGAGACGCTGATTGAGGATGCCATCACGGAGCGGACGAAGGCCATTGCGCCGGTTCATTATGCGGGCGTGGGCTGTGAGATGGATGCGATTATGGATATTGCGGCGCGCCATCATCTGAAAGTGGTGGAGGATGCGGCGCAGGGTATTATGGCGGACTATAAAGGGAAAGCGCTGGGCACCTTTGGAGAGTTTGGGTGCTTTAGCTTTCATGAGACCAAGAATTTCAGCATGGGAGAAGGCGGTGCGCTCTTGATCCGGGATGAGAAAGATATTGTCAATGCGGAGATCTTCCGGGAGAAGGGGACTGACAGAAGCCAGTATTTCCGCGGGCAGGTGGACAAGTACCGCTGGCAGGATTATGGTTCCTCCTATCTTCCCAGCGATATGAATGCTGCCTATCTCTTTGCCCAGTTGGAATTGGCGAAGGAGATTACGCAGGCAAGGCTCGACCGCTGGCAGGAATACTGGGAGCAGCTTACGCCGCTTGCGGAGGCTGGCAGGATTGAACTGCCTTACATTCCGCCTTACTGTACCCACAATGCCCACATGTTTTATATTAAGACGAAGGATATGGAGGAGCGCAGCCGGCTGATTGCTTACCTGAAGGAAAAGGACATTCTTTCTGTCTTCCATTATGTGCCGTTACATTCTGCGCCTGCGGGCATGAAATATGGCAGGTTCCACGGTGAGGATCGTTATACAACGAAGGAGAGCGAGCGGATTTTGCGCCTGCCGATGTTCTACAGGCTGACGCCGGATCAGGTGCAGTATATCACTGACCAGGTGAAAGCATTTTATATGTGAGAGACTTGAATTAAGAACAGGAGCATACACGTCCCATGACGTTACAAGGGTTGTACAGGAAATATGAGAACGGCATATTGGCGGGAATCATTGTGATATGCAATGTGATACTGCTGGGGATCTGTTTTGATATCTATTATGATCTGAATGATGACATGATGATGAAGGATATCATGGCAGGTGTCTACAGCGGTGTGCCGGATGGACATAACATGCAGACGCTTTATGTTCTGGGGGGCTTGATCAGTCTGGGTTACAGGCTGTGCCGGACGATTCCCTGGTACGGTCTGTTTTTGTGTCTGTGTCAGTTTGGCTGCTTTTATCTGATCGGGGAGCGGCTTTGCAGTCTGGCAGGGAAAAAGTTTGGTAAACTGGGAATGTTGTTTTTGATGTCTATGCTTTTCTGGGCAGTATGTTTGCAGCATCTGGTAAATGTCCAGTATACGATTACCTGCGCTATTATGTCTGCAACGGCAGTTTTTCTGTTTCTGACAACGCCGCAGGGACTAAGCACCCGGCAGTTTATTGTCAAAAATATCCCTTCCATGGCATTGGTTATCCTGGCTTATCAGCTCCGTACGGAAATGCTGCTTTTGACGTTTCCTTTTATCGGCCTGGCGGGTATGGTGCGCTGGTCGGCGGAGGAACAGGTTTTTACACGGGAGAATTGGAAAAAGTACGGGGCGGTACTGGGAATCATATTGGCTGGAATGGCGCTGTCCCTGAGTGTGGATTTCATAGCCTATGGAAGCAGCGG
>CAYUKT010000210.1:0-2481 GCA_964445285.1 uncultured Bacteroides sp.
ACGGTAAAATATCTTGGAAATCAATCGTTACTCGCACTGAGCAAAATGGATGTCGAACGGGTTTATGAGATACTTTATCCCTATACGCAGACTACGGCGTACGAAAAGCAGCAGCATATAGAGAATATTCAAAATACATTCATAGCGTCAGGGAAAGATATCCCCGAAATGACTAAAGATATAAAGGTGACGGAACAGATTTTGGTGAAAAATGAGAACGATATAGACAGTGTGGAGAAAAAACAGAATAAAAAAATCTGCCCCAAATGCGGGGCAGAGGTAATATTGCGGACAGCAAAAAAGGGCGAACATGCTGGGGAGCAATTTTATGGATGTTCCAGGTTTCCCAAATGCAGATATCATGAATATATCATGCCTCTTCCTCAAACAAACCCTCCCTCGTAATATTCTTCAGCCACTTCCCGCTGCGGTAGTGTTTGATGACCCAGGGCCATTTCACAAACTCATCCGTGCAGAGCAGGAAATACACCACCATCACTGGCAGCTTAAAGACAAAGGCGGCGATAAATCCCAGCGGTACCGCATAACACCACATATCTATGGTATCGCAGATCAGTCCGAAACGGCTGTCGCCGCCGGCCCGGAACACACCGGCGATTAAAGTGGTGTTGACGGCAGCACCCATAATATAGTAGGTATTGATGAGCAGCATATATTTTAAATAATGCATGGCTGTATCGCTTAAATCTGCAAAATGCAGGACAAAGGGAGTTACAGCCAGCACAAGAGCCCCACCGATGGCCCCGGTGATAACGGTGAGTTTCATCAGTTTGGAGGCGTATTCTTTTGCGTGTTCCATATTGCCTGCGCCCATGACATTTCCCAGAAGGATGCCGCCCGCGCTGGCAGTGCCAAAGCATAGCACTGTGCCGAAATTACGCACCACTACCACAAAGGAGTTGGCGGCCACGGCATCGGAACCCAGATGTCCCAGGACTACGGAATACATGGAAAAAGCCACGCTCCAGGATAGGTCATTGCCGAGGGCCGGCAGGGACAATCGGATGAAATCTTTGAACAATAGTTTATTGCGGATAAACATATAGGCCGGATTCAGCTTCACATGTTTGTTGAACAAAGAGGCGATGATGCATCCCAAAAGTTCGATGATACGGGAGAGGGCGGTGGCAATCGCAACACCGGTGGCTCCTAATTTGGGGGCGCCGAACAGGCCAAAAATGAACACTGCATTTAAAAAGATGTTCAGAGTAAAGGCCATGACATTTAAGACCATGGAAATGGTTACCTGGCCGATACTTCTAAGGATTGCAAGATAAATCTCCACCACACCCCAGCACAGGTACGTAATTGACATCACGCGCAGATAATCCGCACCGATGGCGATCAATTCGGCATCATTGGTGAAGAGCCTCATCATTACCTCGGGTGCAAACAAGGCAAAAGCAGAGAAACATAAGGTGATGAGCAGGGAAAAACGAAGCGCAATGCCCTCTATCACACGGATGGCCTGCACCTCGCCCTTGCCCCAGTACTGGGCGCTCAGCATGGAAGCGCCTGTGCCAAGACCATAGTAGATCATGAAGAGAACGCTGGCGTAATTGGCAGCCAGCGATACCGCGGATATGGAGGACTGTCCTACCTCGTTTAACATGATCACATCAGCGGAATTCACAGCAGCGCTTAAAAGGTTCTGAATCACGATGGGAACCACTAATTTCAGAATCTGGGGATAGAAATTGTCTTTTGCGGCAGTTGTATGTTTCATAACGGTTATGTAACTCCTTTTTATATTAATGTTTCAGGCAATGTGCTGACATCTTAATACAATCCGGGAAGAATGTCAATCGGTTTTATGATTCTTGTGACTGTTATTTTGCAAAGAGTTATGGTATAGTAAAAGAGGTGTTAAAAAAGTTGGAAAATATAGTGACAACATAGGATGAAGAAGTCAGGGGATTTTCTGACAATGGGGTGGAGGATGAGCAAATGAAGAAGATGGAAGAGTATGTGCGCAGTATTCCTGATTTTCCGGAAAAGGGCATTATATTCCGGGATGTGACCAGTGTGCTGCAGGATGCGGATGGACTGGCACTGGCAATTGATTCAATGAAAAAATTGCTGGATGGTATTGATTTTGATGTCGTTGTGGGCACAGAGTCCAGGGGATTTATTTTCGGGGTACCGATTGCCTATGCCCTGCACAAATCATTTGTGCCGGTGCGCAAGAAGGGCAAGCTGCCGTTGGATACGATCTCGAAAGAATATGATCTGGAATATGGCAGTGCAGTAGTAGAAATGCACCGGGATTCCATCAAACCGGGACAGAAGGTGGTAGTTGTGGACGACCTGATCGCCACGGGAGGTACGATTGAAGCGAGCATTCAGATGATTGAAGAACTGGGCGGAGAAGTGGTCAAAGTAATCTTCCTTATGGAACTGGCCGGCTTAAAAGGGCGGGAGCGCCTGAAAAACTATAACGTTGACAGTGTCATCATCTAT
>CAYUKT010000210.1:2491-3504 GCA_964445285.1 uncultured Bacteroides sp.
CAACACAAACATCAAGACCGAAGTGGTTGCCGGCGTTACGACATTTATGACCATGGCGTATATCCTGGCAGTCAACCCGTCAATCCTGTCCGCATCGGGCATGGACAGCCAGGCGATTTTGATGGCAACAGCGCTGGCATCGTTTATTGGCACCATCGCAATGGCACTGTTAGCGAATTACCCCTTCGCATTGGCGCCGGGTCTTGGACTGAATGCTTATTTTGCTTATACGGTCTGCGGCGCAATGGGTTATTCCTGGCAGATTGCACTGCTTGCAGTATTCGTGGAAGGTCTGATTTTCATTGTGCTTTCCGTAACGAATGTGAGAGAGGCAATCTTTAACGCGATCCCGATACAGCTGAAAAAGGGCGTGTCCGTGGGTATCGGCCTGTTTGTGGCATTTATCGGTTTCCAGAACGCAGGGCTTGTCGTCAATTCCGATTCCACACTGGTGACGGTGGTTGATTTTACAAATAATTTTCATACGGCAGGTATCTGTGCGATTCTTGCGGTAGTTGGTACTTTTATCATCGCTATCTTACATATCAAAGGCATAAAGGGTTCTATTCTGATTGGTATTTTTGCTACCTGGATTCTGGGGATCCTCTGCCAGCTGACAGGGCTTTATACCGTGACACCCGAGGCAGGTTTCTATTCCCTGATCCCGTCCTGGAGCAGTTTCAGTCTGGGTGCGATTGGTCTTACATTCGGCAAGTGCTTTACGGCTGATTTCTCTTCTGTGAGAATTATCGACTTTATAGTAATTGTATTTGCTTTCCTGTTTGTTGATATTTTTGATACTTTGGGAACTTTGATCGGTTGTGCCAACAAGGCCAATATGCTGGACAGGGAGGGCAAGCTTCCCCGCATCAAGCAGGCGCTTCTGGCAGATGCAGTGGCGACCAGCGCCGGTGCTGTGCTTGGTACTTCCACCACGACCACATTTGTGGAGAGTTCTGCCGGTGTGGCTGAGGGCGGCCGGACTGGCCTGACGGCAGTGGTATCGGCTGCGC
>CAYUKT010000210.1:3514-4946 GCA_964445285.1 uncultured Bacteroides sp.
ACGGGTCTGTTATTCCTGGTATCCGTATTCCTGGCTCCGATCTTTACAACGATTCCGGGCTTTGCTACGGCGCCTGCACTGCTGTTTGTCGGATTCCTGATGATCACGGCAGTGACACAGATTGATTTCGATGATATGACGGAAGCGATTCCCGCTTACCTGTGTCTGATGGCTATGCCTTTGATGTACAGTATTTCCGAAGGCATTGCAGTGGGCGTTATCTCCTACGTGGTGATCAACATGGTATGCGGCAAGGCGAAGAAGATCACACCGCTCATGTATGTGCTGGCAGTGCTGTTTGTCTGCAAGTATATTTTCTTATAAAAAGTCGAGCACAAGCTTAAAAGTAATTTGCTTCGCAAGAATAACAAATCGAGCACAAGCTTAAAAGTAATTTGCTTCGCAAATAACTTTGCGAGTTCCGCTTCGCGGACTCGGATAAGCGGAGGAGTTTCTATAATGATGTAAAACCCATGCAGTTGATATTTGCACTGCATGGGTTTTATAGCGGGATTTGTGTCAATGCATAAATGCATAAGAGACATTAACCTGTATTGTTATTGATATTTGTGTAAAATAAATAGTAGGAAAAGGAGGAGAAGCATGGAAAAAGTTACAGTTACGGATACAATCAAATATATCGGTGTGGATGATAAGACCATCGATTTGTTTGAGAGTCAGTATGTTGTTCCCAATGGGGTATCTTATAATTCTTACATTATATTGGATGATAAGATCGCAGTCATGGACAGCGTTGATGAACGGGGTACCGATGGGTGGCTTGAAAACCTTACAGAGGCGCTTGCGGGCCGGACGCCGGATTATCTGGTGGTGAGTCACTTAGAGCCGGACCATGCCGGCAATATCGGAGTTTTTGTACAGAAATATCCGCAGGCCCAGCTGGTGTTGTCCGCGAAGGCGCAGAGTATGCTGCCGCAGTTTTTCACGCAGGATATGTCCGGGAAATGTGTGGTGGTTAAGGAGGGTGACGAACTCAGCCTGGGAAGTCATACGCTCACTTTCATTATGGCGCCGATGGTACACTGGCCGGAAGTCATGGTGACCTATGAAAAGAGTGAGAAGGTACTCTTCTCTGCCGATGGATTCGGTAAATTCGGCGCGCTGGATACGGAAGAGGATTGGGCCTGTGAGGCGAGAAGATATTATTTTAATATTGTAGGCAAGTATGGTATGCAGGTACAGGGGCTGTTAAAGAAAGCGGCGCCGCTGGACATTCAGATGATTTGTCCCCTGCATGGTCCTGTCTTAAAGGAAGATCTGGGATTTTATCTTGATAAATACAATACCTGGAGCAGTTATGAACCGGAAGATCAGGGCATCCTGATAGCTTATGCTTCCGTCCACGGCAATACGGGTGATGTGGCGGAGAAGCTTGCGGATATGCTCCGCGAAATGGGGGCGCCGAAGGTGG
>CAYUKT010000211.1:0-4913 GCA_964445285.1 uncultured Bacteroides sp.
AGGGCTCTTCCAGAATCTTTTTGAGCTCCGACAGAAAAATCGGCTTCTCGCAAAACGCCGTGACGCCTGCTTCCCTCGCCTCCTGCTCGATGCTCGACCAGTCATGGGCCGTCAGGATGATAATCGGCTTTTCCACACCGATGATTCTGCGAATCCGTCTCACCACTTCCACGCCGTTCATATCCGGCATGAGCCAGTCTATAATGTACACCTCGTATTCATCGCCCTGTTCTCTGGCAAGCTGGACGCGCAGCACCGCCTCCTTGCCAGAGGTCGTCCAGTCTGGTCGCATACCGATTACGGTAAGCATCTTGGTCACGCTGGAACAGGTGTTGAAATCATCATCCGCCACGAGCACCCTGAGTCCGTGCAGTTCCGGAATGACCTCATGTCGTACCGGATCAGCACATGTTCTGAACCGTAAAGATACCGTAAAAGTAGTGCCTTTACCCTCCTCACTCTCAACAGTGATCGTCCCATTCATCATATCTACAATATTCTTGGTAATGACCATTCCCAGACCGGTTCCCTGTATACCGCTGACAGTGCTCGTCCTCTCCCGCTCAAAGGGTTCAAAAACATGCTCTAAGAACTCCTTACTCATACCGATACCGGTATCCCTAACCTGGAAATCATAGGAAGCCCATCCCTCAAGCGCATTTCCTTTCTGTACGATACGAACGCTCACAAGACCGCCAGGGTTGGTGAATTTCATCGCATTGCTCAACAGATTCAGAAGCACCTGATTCAATCTGAGCTTATCACACAGCACATGCTCGTTTACCACATCCGCCGTATCAATATAGAATTCAAGCTGCTTCGCCGTCACATCGGCCTGAACAATCGTCTTTAGGTCATGCATGATCTCCGGCAGCGATGTTTCCTTTTCCTCAATCTTCACCTTACCGCTCTCAATACGGCTCATATCCAGAACGTCATTGATCAGACTGAGCAGATGTTTGCTGGATGTGGTAATCTTCCCCAGATAATCCTGTACTTTCGCTGTATCCTCAATATGTGCCGCTGCAAGAGAAGTAAATCCGATGATTGCGTTCATAGGCGTCCTGATATCATGGGACATATTGTTGAGAAATGTCGTTTTCGCACGGTTGGCATGCTGTGCGGCCGCAAGTGCCTCCTCCAGATCGATCTTCTGCGCTGCGAGCTGCTCTTCCATTTTCTTCTCGTCATCAATATCCACAAAGAGCCCGGAGAAAGTAATCGGAGATCCATCTTCACGTCTTGACAGCCTGCCGGCGGCATGAAACCAGCGCAGACCTGCATGACCTGTATACAGACGATACTCCACATCGTAGGTCTTCTCACCAGCGAAATCCCTGACCGTATCCCAATATTCCTTAACTATCCGCTCTTTATCTTCCTCATACAGCAGGTTCATCCACGATTCGATCCTGTTCGGAAACGCTTCCTCGCTTTCGTATCCTACCATTCTACGAAACACATCTGACCATGTACAGGATATGATTTCCGCCTGTTCATTGAAATCCATGCTCCAAAAACCGGAATTCATAGCGGAATGAATATTATCCATAGACATTTTTTCCTTCTCAATCTGGTCATAAGCTGCACGGATCCTATCTCCATTCGCTTTTTCCTGCTCCAGAACAAAATTGGCATTTTCCCGCAACTGCAATACAAACACAAAAAATACCGCAAGCATTGCTATTATTGTAATAACAATCTGGATAATGCCGCGGCGGAACATACCGGAACTGATGGAATTGATCTGTTCAGTAATGATATTATTTCTGATTGAAACTGTCATCATCCAATCCGTTCCCTCCACCGGGATATAACACAGATTTTCCTGCGCGCCCATATAGCTGAAAGAAAGCTGTCCCGACCTGCCGTTTGCAAAATCACTTTGCAGCTGTTCGTAACTGAAACCGTTATAAATATCCGCCTTCCTCAGTTCAAGAAGAAAATTCGCCCCAGCTTTCAGATTGCCGAAATCATTGTTCGTCAAATCCTCACCGTTGCGGTGATACAGGCTCCAGTCTGTTTCATTGTAATTGGTCTGTGAAGTCAGTGCGCTTAACATTTCTTCCAAATCAATCTGAATAAAGCAGACTTTAATTCTGCTGCCCTGAAATTCCACGCCCTCTACCGGAATCGCGAGTATCACCTGTTTTTTTTCATGATCCATATTCATAGTGATAATCGCCCGCTCCGTCAATTCCTCGGATAAAAAATCATATTGATCGTAACCGGGTGTTGTGGTGTATTCCGTATAAACAATGCCATTCTCATCTACCAGCGCAAATTTATCAAAACCGCAGAGCTTTTTGACCTTTCTGAAAAACCTTCTCAACGTCTCCTGCGATTCCAGATTAGCATCGTCCATAATGGCGACCGCATTCTCCATGTAAGAAAACCTTGTATTCAGTTCTTCGGCTACTACCTGCGCTCTTCGTCCAGCCAGCTCTTCAAGATAGAACTCACTAATCTTGCTCACCGCCTGACTCGTACCGCTTCTGGAGCTGTTTGATACCCAGATCGTTGTAACAAGAAGAAGCAATGCAATCATGATTCCTCCTGCTACGGCTTTTACCGTTGTCTGTTTTCTCTGTTTCTCATTAAAACTCATAAAATGTGATCGTTCCAACTCTATCCCACCATCCTTAATTAATTCGTGCAGAAAATGCCGCTTTTAAGGCATCCTCCTACTTCTTATCGAAACAGCCCTTGCTGTGAACTTTTGAAGCACTTTTCGTACTATTGCCTGTCCGCCACTCAGACAGTATATATTTATATCTATACACACTTTTCACTAGCAATATTAAATGAAATAGGACATTAAATTTCAACTTGTCCTATTATACTTTGTGTTAAACGTCAAATATCCTATTTTAAACATAACTTTAACGCTGCATTTCAATCTTCTATTAGCGCAACTCCTTTTTATTACTATTTTCTCTGATTTGATTAGTAACTGGAATTCAGAAATTTCCGCACTGATAAGATCATATTCAATACCATTCACAAAAACTATACTCTGACGAATAACATCTGCATTAGAATCATCGTTCTCATTTGTCTCATTATTTTTACCTCTCCTATAGGGCTATAAAAAAGAAGGGCTTTTTCATACAGCACAATGCAATATCAAATGCCCTTCTTCTTTAAGACGGTTCTTTTTATTTATAATCTTACATAGCAGAGCATAAATCCCTTACATATGCAACCCACTTGCGTATCAAAACCGTCTGCTTACGCTTCCTTCTCCATCGCTTCCTTCTCCATCGCTTCAGACACAGAGGCCTCACAGCTTCTCATGGCCTGAATGGTCTTATCAAACAAGTCATCCAATTCCCAGCCTAGCAATTCCGCGCCCTGGGAAATAATATCCCTGGAACAACCGGCCGCAAACTTCTTGTCCTTGAATTTCTTTTTCAGGCTCTTGACTTCCATATCCATAGTGCTCTTGGAAGGGCGCATCAGTGCACAGGACCAGATGAGGCCGGTCAGTTCATCAGCCGCAAAGAGCACTTTCTCCATCTCAAGCTTAGGCTCTTGTTCACTACAGATGCCATAGCCATGGGAACAGATGGCATAAATCATATCCTCGCTCACCCCTGCTTCCCGCAGAAGTTCCGGGGCTTTCTTACAATGTTCTTCTGGATACAGTTCGAAATCAATGTCATGCAAAAGTCCGGTAATGGCCCAAAACTCTTCTTCCTGGGCATATCCTAACGCTTTCGCATAACAGCGCATCACGCCTTCCACCGTCAGGGCATGTTGGAGATGGAAGGGTTCTTTATTATATTTCTGTAAAAGTTCCCAGGCCTGCTCGCGGGTTATGCTGCTCTTTTTCGCTTCGGAAGCAGGCTGTTTCTCCACGTTCCTTGTCTGGTCGGATGTCTTCTTTTCCAGACTTTTCATGGTCGGGAACAATAAAACATCGCGGATCGCAGGCGAATTGGTGAGTAACATCACCAGTCTGTCGATGCCGTAACCGATACCACCGGTGGGCGGCATCCCGATCTCCAGTGCATTCATAAAGTCCTCATCCGTGGTGTTGGCCTCCTCATCGCCTGCCGCAAGCGCAGCTTCCTGAGCCTTAAAACGCTCTCTCTGGTCAATGGGATCGTTCAGCTCGGAATAGGCATTGCACATCTCCCTTGCAGTGATAAAAAGTTCAAACCGTTCCACATACTCCGGCTTGTCCGGCTTCCTCTTGGTGAGCGGGGAAATCTCCACCGGATGGTCCATCACAAAGGTGGGCTGCACCAGATGCTCTTCCACAAACTCCTCGAAGAAAAGATTGATGATATCTCCCTTCGTATGTCTGTCTTCATAGTGGACTCCCTTTTCATCTGCCAGCCTCTTAGCCGCCTCAGTATCGGGCACTGCATCGAAATCAACACCCGCATATTTCTTTATGGCCTCCACCATAGTAATCCGCTCAAAGGGACTACCCAGATCGATCTCCACGTCCCCATAAGGGATGGTGGTGGTGCCGCAGACTTCTTTCGCCACATGACGGAACATGTTTTCCGTCAGATCCATCATACCATTATAATCTGTGTAAGCCTGATACAGTTCCATCAGGGTAAACTCCGGATTATGTCTGGTATCCAGACCTTCATTCCGAAAAACACGGCCAATCTCATAGACGCGCTCCATGCCGCCCACGATCAGCCTTTTCAGATAAAGCTCCAGGGAAATGCGCAGTTTGACATCCTCGTCCAGCGCATTGTAATGCGTCTCAAAAGGTCTGGCCGCCGCGCCGCCCGCATTGGACACCAGCATCGGAGTCTCCACCTCCAAAAATCCCTGGGCATCCAGATAGCGTCTGATGGAGCTGATGATCTTGGACCGCATGACAAAGGTCTTCTTGACATCCTCATTCATGATCAGATCCGTATATCTCTGGCGGTAACGGATATCGG
>CAYUKT010000212.1:0-4903 GCA_964445285.1 uncultured Bacteroides sp.
AGGTGCCTCGCACTCGGATGCACCGCCTTTCTCTGCCAGCTGATTCATGACACTAGCAAAGTTGGTAATCGGAGACTGGATACTGCCAAGCAGCTTGGATAACAATTCTTCCCTGGAAGGAATCTTGGAAATCTCTATAATACCATTGGCATCATATGCGATACCTTCCACAACGCCGCCCTTAACTTCAAGAGCGTTTGCTGTCTTAGCGAATTTGCATAATACCCTGGCCGGTGCCGTAGCATCCTCTGTGGATATGGCGAGTGCGCTGGGGCCTGCCAGATAGGGAAGCAGGGATTCGTAATCCGTACCCTTGAATGCAAAATTCATCATTGTGTTCTTGTAAACCTTGTAGGTGATCCCGGCTTCACGAAGCTGCTTACGAAGCTGTGTGTCCTGCTCCACCGTCAGTCCACGATAATCAACCAGAACAACTGACTGCGCGTCTTTCACGGCTGCAGAAATCTCTTCTACGATAGGTTTTTTCAGTTCAACCTTTGCCATTACATTACCTCCTTATAGATTTTGTGCCGAAAGGAGTCTATTTCATATCCAATAAAAATCCTCCCTGCAGACAGGGAGGAATAAAGGTCATAAAGTACTCTTCTCTCCTCGGTAGGCGGACTCTTACGCCGGCAATACGGCACCTACTGTCTTCGGCATTTGCTACTATAGCATACCATGACGAGGATGTCAACTGTTTTATTACATTTATCTACGGCTCGAAGTCTCAAAGAAATGGACAAAATCATCCTCATCGATCTCTCCTGCCAGAAAATCCTTCCAGAAATCTTCGTGGGCGGCAAAACGCAGATTGGCATCCGCCGGGAACCGTTTCAAAAAAGCCATCACTTTTTCATACTGTCCTTCTTCCGTATAGGAAAAGCTCCAACAATCCTTGTTCACCCATCCTGTGCCGTCAAAATAAGCCTCTTTACAGGATATGCCATCCGGCCCATAAGCTGTGATGAACCAATGTTTCTTCTTAGGATCATCTGTAGGATAACTGCACTTGGTAACTTCGTTCGTAAGCAGAGCCGCCGTCCGTTCTGCGTCAGTCTCCTCTGTCCTCGTATCCGTCTGTACCGTATTCACCACAGTTTCTGTCCTGTCAGTGCTCTGTACTGTCCCTGCCGTTTTGCCTTCTGTTTCCCTCCTGAGCGCTTCCTTTGCCGCCTGCTTCTTAGCCTCCTCAATCTGTGCCTGCACTTCCGCCTGCAGGGCTTCCTCTGCGGCATCAAATTTTTCCAGCAGCTTATCCCACTCTTTCATGGTATAAGACATGGCTCCTATCTGAAAAGTGGGTTCCACCGTGCCGTCTTTGACCTTCTTCGCCATCTCAGCCATCTTTTCCAGGATCTGCTCCCTGTAGGTCTTGTCTGCCTCATTTCCAGCCTCTGTTGATCCTTCCGTTCCTTTTGCCTCTTCCGGCGCAGGTACAGATTCCTGATTTTTCCTGATATATCTCTTATGATATTCCTGCCCCTGTCTACCCTGCCAGGGACTGTTATAACGATCCGAACTAATGTTCATAACAGTCATTCCTTTCCGTCTTTCTTGTAGTTTCTCTATAAGGAATACGATTCAGAGTCTCAAAAGGTTTCACATCCGCTGTTTTTATTCACACCTTTATCCGCACCAGTTACGGGATCATTTCCGATCATCGGAAGCATCCGCCTATAACACTTCTTCACCAGGTAACATACCCATTCTCATCAATCTGCACGCCTTCGGAGATACTGCGCATATAATCCAGTACCCGCTTCTTTTCTTCTCCCTCCAGAAATCCGGTCTTACAGCCGTTCTGCTGGCAGGGAATAAATTGATAGCTCACAAGTCCTTCCTGATCGATAACCACCTTCACCAGTCCGGTGTCCAAAGTCTTAGAGTTAAACCAGAAATTGCCAAGGCTATAGATCACCGGCACTCCCTGGATCACACCGATGGGCTGCAGGCAGTGGGGATGGTCTCCAATGACCAGGTCCGCCCCGGCGGCTATCACTTCCGGAGCCTGTTTCAACTGCGCCCAGTCAAGTGTCTCCACATTCTCCGTGCCCCAGTGCAGATATACCACTACAAAATCACAGTTCTTCTTCGCTTCCCTGACAGTCTCCAGCAGATTCTCCCCGTCCCAGCAGCGAAACACGCCGGGGGATGCGTCTGTGGCGCCCCGGGTATCCGGATTGTCCAGACGTTCGATCTGCGTTGCTGTGATAAAGGCAATCTTGATATCATCCACAATATAATACGCCGGACGTCTTGCCTCGTTTAAGTCACGCCCTGCCCCTATCGCCGTAACGCCTGCTTCCTTCAGAATATCAAGACTGTCAAGCAGCGCTTCTTCTCCATAATCGTAGGCGTGATTATTGGCCAGGGATACAATATCCACTCCCATAGCATTCAAATAACTTACTGTCTCCGGTCTTGCACGGAAGGTAAACTGTTTGCCCTCAAGCGGCGCCCCCCTGTCAGAATAGGGAAACTCATTGTTGAGCATCATCACATCCGCTCTCTCCATCTCCCGGATCAGATCCGGTGCAATACCCTGTTCGATGCCGCCGCCAGACTGCAGATGTTTCATAATCGCATAATGATCATCAAAGAGGATATCCCCGGCAAATAACAACGTTGCCTGTCCAGGCTCTCCCGCTTCCCGATAGTAAATATTATTCTGTTCCATGTACTCCGGATCATCCAGTTCCGCCTGGTATCTGTCCTGCGAGCCGCCCATCTCTTCCTGTTCGGATGGCTCCTCCCGTTCGGCTGTCTCGTCCGACTCATGATCCGGCTTCTGCCGCTCCACAGGCTTCACCGTACTCTGAACCTGTCTGGCCGGTTCAAAGATCCACTGATATGCCGCCAGCACCAATAAGCCTGTCACTACCGCCAGGCTCAGTGTCAGAATAAACGGCAAGAGGAAGCTGCGGCTTATCCTGATTCTCTTTTGTTTCGTTTTACGAGTTTTTTTCTTTTTACCCATAGATTGATTATACCACAAAAAGGCAAACATAATCAAAAAAGGTAATGCGCGCAGCACATTACCTTTTTGAGATTCTGTTTACCATACAGATATTAATATTTTGCAGTATTGATCTTCACGCCAGGACCCATTGTGGTCGCCAGAGTGATGCTTCTCAGATACTGACCTTTTAATGCTGAAGGTTTTGCCTTGACGATTGCTTCCATCAATGCGTCAAAATTCTCCTGCAGCTTGCTCTCCTCAAAGGAAACCTTGCCCACCGGTACATGGATGATATTCGCCTTATCCAGTCTGTACTCGATCTTACCGGCCTTGATATCGCTGATTGCCTTAGCCACATCCATGGTTACGGTGCCAGCCTTCGGGTTCGGCATCAAACCTTTCGGTCCGAGCACCTTACCGAGACGTCCCACAACGCCCATCATGTCAGGTGTTGCTACTACGACATCAAAGTCCAGCCAACCTTCATTCTGGATCTTAGGAATCAGCTCATCGCCGCCCACATGATCTGCGCCGGCTGCTTCCGCCTCCGCCACCTTATCACCTTTGGCGAACACCAATACTTTAACTGTCTTACCTGTTCCGTTGGGCAGCACTACTGCGCCACGAACCTGCTGTTCAGCGTGACGGCCGTCACATCCTGTTTTGATATGAACTTCCACAGTCTCATCAAATTTCGCTATTGCTGTTTTCTTTACTAAGGCAATCGCATCTGCCGTATCGTACAGGGTCGCACGGTCTACCAGCTTCGCTGCCTCCTGATATTTTTTACCATGTTTCATGTTAGCCCCTCCATTACTCTTCTACTGTGATGCCCATACTTCTTGCAGTACCGGCGATCATGCTCATAGCAGCCTCTACGCTTGCCGCATTTAAATCAGGCATCTTCATCTCCGCGATCTCCTGTAACTTTGCCTTAGAGATGGTTGCAACCTTCGCCTTATTCGGGGTTGCGGAACCGGATTTAATATTGCATGCTTTCTTTAAAAGAACTGCAGCAGGGGGAGTCTTTGTAATGAAACTAAAACTTCTGTCTGCATACACTGTGATAACGACCGGAATGATCACATCACCCTTATCAGCCGTTCTCGCGTTGAACTGTTTCGTAAATTCAACGATGTTGACACCGTGCTGTCCAAGTGCAGGACCAACCGGCGGTGCTGGTGTTGCTTTACCAGCAGGGATCTGTAACTTAATATATCCTTCTACTTTCTTTGCCATAATGGCACCTCCTAAAATATTGTGGTCTAGGCGCTGATTTGTGTGATCTCATACTACTGAATTCCCTGCGGGATTGCCCCTCAGGCAGCATTACGCTTTTATATGCGATGCATTAAAATCAGCTCCCACATATATCTACACCCGCATAGTCTATTCAAACGCAAGACATATCCGTTTGCTTTTTACGGCAGTCACTGACACCTCAAACCGTCTGTCTAACATCCGCGGGAATAAATATCAACTTATTATCTAAGACTTCTGACTTCTGCAAAACTGATCTCAACTGGCGTCTCTCTGCCAAACAGTTCTACATTGATGGTCGCCGTCTGCTTATTATAATCAATCCGCTGTACAACGCCCACCGTATCCTTCCAGACACCGGCAACTACCACAATGGTATCGCCCTCTGCAAAGTCTACGCTCACATTCTCCATCTTAATGCCAAGCGGCTTCATCTCCGCTTCGGTGAGCGGTACCGGTTTGCTTCCCGGCCCCACGAAACCTGTTACGCCCCTGGTATTTCTCACGACATACCATGTATCGTCATTCATGACCATATTGATCAGCACATAACCCGGAAACATCTTCTTCTGCACGGTCTTGCGGGCGCCATTCTTCATTTCCATGACATCCTGCATCGGCACCTTAACTTCCAGAATCTCTTCTTCCAAATGCCGGTTTTCAATCGTCTTCTCAATGTTC
>CAYUKT010000213.1:0-4884 GCA_964445285.1 uncultured Bacteroides sp.
TTAGATGTAGCCCTGTCGGGTTTTTGATGACTACCTTTTGGCTTACCATACCCTTTTCCTCCAACTTTATTTCCGATTGCTAACCCCCATGTCCACAATCTAACACTAACTATAACATCTTTTTGAAACTATCACAAGTCCTATAGCATAATATTCTGAATCAGTTCCGCCAGCTTGTGCGCCTCTTCATCGATCATTTTCTGATCCTTACCCTCGATCATGACCCTGACAAGGGGTTCCGTGCCAGACGGTCTGATCAATACACGCCCCTGTCCGGCGAATTTCTTGTTCAGCTTCTCGATGGCCTCTGCGATCTCCGGATAATCCATATATTTTTCTTTCTTGTGATTCGGCACCTTAGCGTTCACGAGCGCCTGCGGCATCACTTCCATGACTGTCTTGAGCTCCGAAAGAGGTTTGCCGGTCTCCACGATCACCTGCAGCAGATGCAGGGCACTTAACAGGCCATCTCCGGTGGTGTTCTCATCCAAAAATATCACATGACCGGACTGCTCGCCGCCGAGACTCGCCTTAATCTCGCGCATACGCTCCAGCACATATCTGTCACCGACCTTAGTCTGCTCCATATGAATCCCGTTCTTCTCCCCCATCAGGAAGAAACCAAGATTGCTCATAACGGTCGCCACGATCGTATCCTTGTTGAGTTTACCCTGTGCCTTCATATGGGTGCCCACAATCGCCATGATCTGATCGCCGTCCACAATATTGCCGAGTTCATCCACCGCCATCAGTCTGTCTGCATCGCCGTCAAAAGCCAGGCCAACCTGCGCTTTCTCAAAAACCACTCGCGCCTGCAGCTCTTCCATATGTGTAGAGCCACAGTTGGCATTAATGTTCGTGCCATCCGGATTATTATGAATGGCCACCACTTCTGCACCCAGTTCTTTCATGGTCTCCACAGAAGTATAGAAAGATGCTCCCTCTGCACAGTCCAATACAATCTTCATGCCGCGCAGATCAATATTGACCGCTTTCATCGCATGGTTGATATATTCTTCTCTGGCATCCGTCCGGTACTTGATCTTACCGACACTGGGCCCGGTAGGGAATTTGACACCCTTCATGTCGCTCTTGATCAGTTCTTCGATCTCATCTTCCAGAGAATCCGGCAGCTTATAACCGTCACCGTCAAAAAATTTAATGCCGTTAAATTCAACTGTATTGTGAGATGCAGAGATGACCACACCCGCGTCCACCTTGTATTTTCTGGTGAGATACGCCACTGCCGGTGTGGGAACCACTCCCACATACACTGCATTAGCTCCTACGGAACACACGCCGGCCATCAGGGCATTTGCCAGCATATCGCCCGAAATTCTTGTGTCACACCCTACCATGATCGTGGGTTTGTGTTCATTTTCCCGCGTTAGGACATAAGCCCCTGCCTGCCCCAGCTGCATTGCCAGCTGCGGTGACAAATCCTCGTTTGCAACTCCACGGACACCATCTGTACCAAATAATCTGCTCATTCCATTGATTCCTTTCCTGGTTCAATTCTTATATCACGCGGTCTACTCCTCCGCGATAATATGCACTCGCACTACTGTCTCATCGCGCTGTCTGACAGTATCATTGGCCAGAATGACATGCACCGGAATCCAGTAACTTCCCTCCGTCATCTCCGTCATACCCTCATCTTCCATCCATGCATCCAAATCTATCATGGCTGTGACGTCTTCTGCCGTGACAGTCTCTAAATTAGAGGCCAGACCAGCCAGCATGATGCTGCACTCATTTTCCGGTTCTGTGATGACTGCCTTATAATCCTGCGGCAGCCCTGTAAATATGATATTATTCACCGGAACCCGAACGCTCCGCTGTGTCTCCTGCTCAACGTGTGCAGTAATCTCAACCATTCCGTCAAACTCCGCATCGGCAAGAACCACGCCTTCCGGCAGATAATCCTGTACATCCACCGATATGGTAACATTTTCTTCAGCGCCTGCCACATCCACAATTCCCTCCGGAATCTCAATGGCATTTACATGGTCGAGAACTTTACTCTTGCCCGCTACCCGAATGGCATTTCTCGTATAACTGACCTCTCCCGTAAACTGATTACCATCTGCCACAGTTCCTGTTACTACGCATGTTATCGGCACTTCCTTCACCTGCAGGATTTCAACATTGACACGTACCTTGGAAATACTCTTTTCGATGTTGGCTGCTTTCACCTCTTTGCCTTCTTCATCGTAGAGACGAATATCCGCATCCGTATTGATATTGCTGTTAAAGCCGGAGATATTTACCTCCGCCTGCGCCTTGCTGATTGTGGAGATCACAGACTTCGGGCCGGATATCCTGATCAGATTCTGATCTGTCGTGACATCCCCCACCATATATCCTTCCTTAACTTCCCCAATCGTGCTGGGACGCAGCGGAAGCGACCTGGTCTGCTTCTCTTCAATACTCAGTTTTACGCTGTCAATATTACCTTTAATTCCGTCCAATTTATCATTATATTTGTTGATGGACAGCTTGATGGGAATGGTATCCACACTGGTCAGATCATTCACATCGGCCACTGCCACCACGTTACTCTTATCCAGCGCGTCAATGACAGACCGCGGCGCCGATACCGTAACCACGTCTATCACATCCGTGCCATCCAATATCTCATACACCTGTCCCTTATCCGTGATCAGGCCGGCATTTCTGATGGTAACGGGTACATCCGATACCCTGAAAGATACAATCGGATCATTGATATTGGTCACGACAAGCCACAGACCGGCCGCACACAGGAAAGAGGCAATCTTGAGTCCCCAGTTTTTGGTGATCTTATTCTTCATTCCCGGACCTGCCTTTCCAGAGTTTACGCTTCTTCTCCTCCATCGGTTTATCCTGGATATCCGACAGTCTCTCCCTCAGCCGCTCCGCATCCAGGCCTCTTTCCAGCTGTCCGCCATAAGCAACACTGATCTTACCGGTCTCTTCGGAGACGATCACTGTCAGGGAATCCGTCACTTCCGATATACCGACACCAGCCCTGTGCCTTGTTCCCAGATCCTTGCTGAGCGCCATATTATCTGACAAAGGCAGATAGCAGGTGGCGGAGATAACTCTGTTCCCCCTCACGATCACAGCGCCATCGTGCAAGGGTGTATTATGCTCAAAAATATTGATGAGGAGCTGGCTTGAAATAATACCATCCACATCGATACCTGTTCTCTCATACTCTTTCAGGGGCTGCTCGTGTTCAATCACGATCAACGCGCCTGTCTTCGCTTTTCCCATCTCCACGGACGCCTTCACGATCTCATTGATCGTACGGTCGGAGAATCGTCCGTCCATCCGTTTGCCGGAATCCAGCAGGGAGGAAAAAATATTTTTACGCCCCAGCTCCTCGAGCGCTACCCGTAATTCCGGCTGCAATACCACGATAAACGCAGTTACGCAGACACTAAAAATGTTGGGCACGATCCAAAGGATCGTATTCATCTTGCAAATTCCCGCAATCAGGACAAATACCAGAATCAGGATAACGCCCTTTAACAGCGCCCATGCCCTGGTATTTTTAATCCAAAGTAAAATATGATAAGCTACAAAAGTCAGAATAATGATCTCTGCTACATCGTTCCAATGGATTGAGGGCATATGCAGATTGGAAAGATATGGCCCAATCCATTTATTTAGTTGTTCCATTCCCTCTCTCACCTACCTCTAACACTTTATGATTCGTGTGTACTTCTCGATCTCTGCACCGGTCTTGCATTCCTTTGTGTATTAATCTGTTTCACCTTTTTTTCTGCCCTGGCCACAGTCACCTTGGGCACCGCTTTTACATAATAGTAATACTCATCATCCTCAAACTGTACCTTTTCCGTCCGGCTGTAATCCACATTGAACACAAAGAACTGCAACACCAACACCAGCAGGAACGATATAATGGTTCCCAGGATAACACCCAAAAGCGCTACGTTCGTGTCAAACATCAGATCTCCCACCAACAGCACCATGATATTCACCACAGCGCCTGCTGCCATGGCTATCGTCCACGCATAATCAATACTCAGCCTTCTGATAATATACACCAAGATTACTGTGATGGCAAAAGCCGCAATCGTTATCACCATTTCCTTATTAGAGAGCAGTCCGTCAATGAGAAACTTAAACTTCGCCGCCCGATCCTCATCTGCCATAGCCGCGATCACCGTTGCATTTTGTATCACATAATGGAGCATGTAATAGACGATCACACCGCAAGCCACAGACACTGCCGATGCCGGCGTACCCACTAACCCCATGGAAATCGGTATCACATAGGGAATCTTCATCAGGAAACAGACTGGCAAAAGCACGATCACCACGGTATCTTTCGGCGAAAACCGGATATACAGCAAAAACATCAGCAGGAATCCAACACCGATCACCAGCGCCGTCTCCAGATTAAACTTATAAAGATGGAGCATGGTAAACACTGCTGCCACCACAACGATAAAGTTCAACGGCATAAAGGAACACATAAGCGCTACGATCAACACCACAGTCAATTTATCAATGCTCTCCATATATCCCAGCCGTGAATTGATCATAAGAAGTGTCACAAGCGCCAGCAGGAACTTTAAAAGCGGCGTGATATATACTTCATATTTACTGTATATTGCCATCAATATCTGTTTTGCAACAAGTAAGGTAGTCATCATTTATCCTCTCAGTTAAGACCTTCCGCTTTTGTACATACCCGCCAGTTTATGCAGGTTCATATAATACAACCGCAGGCTTTTCTTCGCCCTGCTGTAGCGGAATGAATAGACCAAATATGAAATAACCGCATATACGCCTACTGTTTTCAAATAATCAAACAGCACGTTCTTCGCAAATTCCAAAAGGTCCATCTTGTAAATCTCCATCATGAAGATT
>CAYUKT010000214.1:0-4866 GCA_964445285.1 uncultured Bacteroides sp.
ACCTTCAGCTTTTCAGCTGGTCTTCCTTGTTCATTTTTCTTCAAAAAAACTTCCCTCCATTAAAAATCATAATAAATCCACGTCATCCAGCATATTTTCAAACACAGCTGCCACTGCGCTCAATTCCTCATCATCCGTCACGATCTCATACAACGCCTCTTCCTCATCCGCCGCTGAAATATCGCGCATGATAAGCGCCTCTCCGTCCTCCTTCTCAGAGTCCGTCACCAGAAGGTAATCCACGCCGCCAAGCCTAGTCTGCTCCAGCACATAAAATGCAACCGCCTCTTCCCCGTCCGGTGTAAAAATAATCTTCTCCACGCTACTCGTTCTCCTTACTGGTCAGATAATCCAGATATCCCTGCAGAATAAATATCGCAGCAATCTTGTCCACATGTTCTTTGCGGTGTTCCCTGCGGATCCCGGCCTCCATCATCGCTCTGTCCGCCGCCACGGTCGTGAGCCGCTCATCCCACATCACCACAGGAAGCCCAGTTCTTCTCTCCAACTTGTCCTTAAACTCCAGCGAAAGTTTCGCCCTCTCTCCCAGGGTATCATTCATGTTCTTGGGGAGTCCCAGTACAATCCTGTCCACTTCATACTCCAGGATCAGTTCTTCAATCCGTGCCAGCGTCTGCCGCAGTTTATTTTCATCTTTTCGTCTGATGATCTCAATTCCCTGCGCCGTAATCAGCAGCGGATCGCTGACAGCCACACCCACTGTTTTAGAACCGAAATCCAATCCCATGATTCTCATTTGCCATTATCACTTTCTGTCTGATTGACCAGATTAGTCGGTCTTCTTATCCTTCACAATAGAGTTTTTGATGTATTCCACCAGCATCTCCTCTACCAGTTCATCACGCTCCACTTTCATGATCAGACTGCGGGCGCTCTTATGACTCGTAATGTAAGTAGGATCTCCGGACATAATATATCCCACGATCTGATTGACCGGATTATATCCCTTTTCCGTCAGTGCTTCATACACCGTGGACAGCACCAGCTTCACCCCTGTCTCCGGTTCGTTCTCTACTGTAAAAAATTGTGTATTTCCTAATTCCTGTTGCATTGCCTCACGCCCTTATCTATTGTCTCGACTTGGTTTTATACCTATTATTACCATAATACTCTATCGTCACACAAAATTCAATCACAAAGTCCGCCTCTGTCTGAAAACAGCATGATATCCTCCTCCAAAAAACCACCGATTTTTCCCCTGACAATGGTGTTATGCAAATCCTCTCCATCTTGCGCAGCTTTTGCAGCCCTGACATAATGCCTGGTATGTCCCACCCAATATTCCTGCCCATTTATGAACTGTTTTTCCTCAAATAAAACTTCCACTTCCTTACCGATAAATCCACTGCGGTATTCATGGGACATCTGGCGTTCCAGTTCCATAAGGACCGTGCTGCGCCTGCCCTTTACGGCCTCCGTAAGCTGTCCTTCCATTTCAGCCGCCCGTGTCCCCCGGCGCCTGGAATACTTAAAGATATGCATCTCGAAGAATTTTACCCGGCGCAGGAATTCTTCCGTCTCCTGAAATTCTTCCTCTGTCTCCCCCGGAAAGCCCACGATCACATCCGTGGTGATCGCCGGATCCTCATAAAAGCGCCTCAGGTATTCCGTTGCCTGAAAATATGCTCTCCTGTCATACTTCCTGTTCATCCTGCGAAGTACCGTATCACTGCCGCTTTGCAGAGAAAGGTGAAAATGCGGACAGACTTTCGGCAGTGTGCTGATCTTTCGTGCGAACTCCTCCGTCACGATACGGGGTTCCAGGGAGCCTAGTCGGATACGCCTGATCCCCGCTATCCCGTGGAGTTTTTCCAGCAGCTGCAACAATTCACAACCGCCCCGGTCCATGCCATAGGAACTGATATGGATTCCCGTCAAAACAATCTCCTGGTATCCTTCCTCTGCGATACCTTTCACTTCCCGAAGAATATCTTCCTGATTTCTGCTTCTGACACGGCCCCTGGCATAAGGTATCACACAATAGGAACAGAACTGGTTGCATCCATCCTGAATCTTGATGTATGCCCTGGTGTGCTCCGCAGTCCTTTTTAAGGTCATCTCCTCATATACATCGGTGTGATCGATATCAATGATATCACAGACCGGAGTCTGCAGCACCGCACTCCTCCCATATTGTTCCGATGGGCCGCCAGACATCCCAGGTTCTCCTGTCTCCTCAACAGCCTCCCGCCCTGCCAGATAATTTTCTAAAATTTCCACCAAATCTTTCTTGCGGTTATTACCGATAGCCAGATCCACCGCGTCATCTTTTTTGATCGTCTCCTGTCCCGTCTGTACATAACAGCCCACGGCCACCACCACGGCCTGCGGATTCATCTTCCGTGCACGATGCAGCATCTGCCGGCTCTTTCTGTCCGCTATATTTGTGACAGTGCAGGTATTTACGACATAAATATCCGCCGGTCCATCAAATGGTACAATTGTATAACCCTTTTCCACCAGCATTTGTTGCATAACATCTAACTCGTAGCTGTTCACCTTACATCCCAGGTTATGTAGTGCTACATTTTTCATGAAATCCTCTCTTTATTTTCTATTCTTGTATACTTGACTTTTACTTTCTTTGCCCTTAATATGTAGTGAGAAGACGCGATGTCATTAAGGAGGTAGCTAAATGAAAACCGTACAGATTTCCTTGAATTCCATCGACAAGGTAAAGGCTTTTGTTAATGATATTACCAAGTTCGATTATGATTTCGACCTGGTATCCGGCAGATACGTTATCGACGCAAAGTCTATCATGGGGATTTTCAGCCTGGATCTTTCCAGACCCATCGACTTAAATATCCATGCGGAAGACGGGGTCGAAGAAGTTCTGTCTACACTGCAGCCATATATCGTGGCATGATTCTCTCTTTTTACGCCGCGCAGGCAGCTCATTAACAAGATAGCCAAATACCCCTCAGCAAGTGCAATGCGTCCACCGGACGCTATGGGTATTTGACTCTCGCGGGAATAAAAAGCTCCGGAAGGCATGACTGCCCGGGAGCTTTTTTATGATTCCGCCCACCTGAGACAAACAAACTTTTCTACTGGACAACAATGAGTTCATCTGTTTCCAGCGCAGTCTTTACCATTTCTTCTATTTTTTCCTCCAGGTTATTCTCATGACGCCTGATGATATTTACATTGGGCTTGGTTACGGGATGTTTTGCCACAAAAATGGTGCAGCAATCCTCATAGGGCTGAATGGAAGTTTCAAAGGTTCCTATTTTTTTAGCCACCGCCACGATCTCTTCTTTATCAAAGCCGATCAGCGGCCGGTATACCGGAAGTTTACACACCTCGTTTGTGGCAATCAAAGAACTCATGGTCTGGGATGCCAACTGTCAGATGCTTTCTCCCGTGATAAACCCAAGGCGTTCTGTTGCCTCGGCAATGTGATCCGCAATCCGCATCATATAGCGGCGCATGATGATCGTCAGCTCTTCATGCGTACACTTCTCATGGATATAAAGCTGAATATCCGTAAAGTTGATAACATGAAGATAGATGGGACCCGTGTATCGGGAAATCAGCCGAGCCAGGTCTATCACTTTCTGCTTTGCCCGTTCGCTGGTGTAAGGCGGTGCATGGAAATAAACCGCGTCAATCTTAACTCCCCTTTTGGCGATCATATAACCGGCGGCCGGCGAATCGATCCCTCCCGACAAAAGCAGCATCGCCTTTCCGCCTGTTCCCACAGGCATTCCGCCGGGGCCCGGAATAATCTTGGAATAAATATAAATCTTCTCCCGGATCTCCACATTTAACAGAATCTCCGGCTCATGAACATCCACGCTCAATTCAGGAAAAGCATGTAAAAGCACTTCCCCCAGATCCGCATTGACCTCCATGGACTCCCTGGGATAATTCTTGCGGGCCCGCCTGCAATGCACCTTAAAGGTCTTATGCCTGTCAGGATAAACATCCCCCACATATTTTATGACCGTCTCACAAAGCTTTTCGAAGCCCTCATCCTCCACATAGATCATGGGACAAATACCGACGATTCCAAACACATGCTGCAGCTGCTCAATAGTATCTTCATAATCAAATTCACTCTGAGCCTCTACATAAATGCGCCCCTGGGTTTTTGTAATCAAAAATTTCCCCTCGCATATTTTTAATGCAAATTTGATCTGTTGGATCAGCGCATCCTCAAACAAATGCCGATTTTTACCCTTGATAGCAATTTCCGCGTACTTAATCAAAAATGCCGTAAACATTTTCAGCCTCCTTTTTGCCCGCCAGCACTAATAAACGATGAAGAACACGAAATTGCAAAAAGGAAGATGAATTTCATCACCGTCTTCACGTTAGTGTCGTGTGTATCTGCGCAGCATAGGAATTTTATCATACATTTCCTGTAATGTATAGTCCAATTCTTCTTTTGTAGTGTACACGGAAAAGCTGAAGCGTATGGTGGACTCCAACAGCATCCTGTCTACACCGATGGCCTTAAGCGTGGCAGAGGGCTGCGGCTTGCGGGCTGCACAGGCGCTGCCTGCCGAAACATAAATGCCCCTGTCCTCTAATGCGTGCAGCAGCACCTCGCTTCGAACTCCCGGAACGGAAACGCTGACAATATGGGGTGCCGTACCTTCTCCGTCAGGCTTTTCCGGACGAAGTCCGTTTATCCGCACGCCTTCTATCTTTCTGACATTGTCCAGAAAAAATTTTTTGTAATTATACAGGTTCTTTATATCGCTCTCAAAATGTTCATAGAGAAGCTCGGCAGCCTTTGCCATTCCGGCTGCCCCCGGCACATTGTCCGTACCGGATCGAAGATTCATCTGCTGCCCGCCTCCGAAAATAATGGGTTGAATCTTAACCCTTTACCCA
>CAYUKT010000215.1:0-4822 GCA_964445285.1 uncultured Bacteroides sp.
TCCTTCATTTTTTTACAAAAAACCTTCTTTTTTGCAATTTCATCTGCTGCCTTCTTGCAAAACAGCTTCAAAACGACTTTTTAATTAAATTTCCCTTTATTTTTGCATGTCCAAATTCACTGACAATTTCTTCTCTTTTCTGATAATTTTATTCGTAAAATTTCATGATATCGTACACCTTTTTTTCATTTTTAACATCCCGTTCGTTATCATTTTCGATGATATGTCTCATACCATTGCTGAAATACAAAGAATGACCATGACAGTTTTGAGTAGTTGGCACCGGTCGCCGGACCCCCGTCACCGGTCTCAATATAGCTTCGGACCATCTTTGACACATAGTCAGCATCAAAAATCGACTGTTCTTTTAAGAATTCATAACTGCTGTAATCTAGCAATTTTTCCCTCAAGGGACCCCTCAGCCACTTATCAAGCGGAACCCCAAATCCGACCTTCGGACGATCCAATAAATCCTTTGAAATATAATCACAAGCGATATCTTTTAGGATATGTTTTTTGTCTCCGCCGGCATATTTATACCCGTGAGGGATCCGATAAGAGTACTCCATCACGTCCTTATCCAGGATCGGACACCTGGATTCCAGGGAATATTTCATGGAAGCCCTGTCCACTTTGCAGAGAATATCTCCCGGCAGATATGTGTCCATATCCAGCAACATCCTTCTCACCTGCCAGTTGTTCACCTGATAGCCGCTCTCGATCAGATAGTGTACCGGCAGTGCATTTGTTCCCGCCGGAAGTTCTCCCACCATAGCTCTCGCCATCACTGGATAATTGCCTGCCCCAAACTGGGTCTTGCTTTCCCGCTCTCTGTTGCCGGCAATCACCCTCACCCGGAAGGGCAGCCTGTCCTCCAGACGCATCTGCTTCGCACCCGGCAGATTACACAGACCGTGCAGCATGCCGCCGAGCAGATCCAGTTTCTGTGCCATCGCCACATTCTCATAGATATTATATCCGCAGAAAAACTCATCGCCGCCATCTCCCGACAAGGCCACCGTCACATGCTCCCTGGCAAGCTGGGAAACCATCATGGTCGCGATCTGGGAGCTGTCCGCAAATGGTTCATCGTAGTACTTCGCAATGCTCTCCACCAGGCCGAACATATCCTCCTCACCAATATAGAGTTCCGTATGTTCTGTTCCCAGATAATCCGCTACGGCTTTGGCATATTTAGCCTCATTATATTTTTCCTCATAAAAACCAATGGAAAAAGTCTTTACCGGCCGCTCGGAATGCTCTTGGGCGATAGCTGTCACCAGGGAAGAATCATATCCGCCGCTCAAGAATGCCCCCAAGGGAACATCCGCGATCATCCGAAGCGCCACTGCTTTTTTCAGAAGATCCTTCAACTGTACCTTCGCCTCTTCATAACTTCCTACAGGCTCTTTGACGGCCTTCTGATAGACTGCCTTCACATCCCAATATTTCCATGTTGTTATCTGTCCCCCATGGAACTTCAGAACCATCCCCGGCTCCAGTTTATACACATTTTCATAGATACTCTCCGGCGCATTGATATACTGGTGGAAAAGATAGCGTGACAGTACCCTTCTGTCTATCCGCCCCGCAAAGCCCGGGCACTGCATGATGGGCTTTAACTCCGAGGCAAACACCAGGTCATTATCCTCATACCAATAATAGAGCGGCTTCTTACCAATGCGGTCCCTGACCAGATAGATATCCTGTGTCTGTCTGTCATACAGGGCAATGGCAAACATCCCGTTAAACCGATCCAGACAGGCGATTCCCCATTTTAAATAGGCGGCTATGATAACCTCCGTGTCACAGTCCGACCGGAAGGGATAGTCCGCCAATTCCTCTCTCAATTCCCTGAAATTATATATCTCTCCATTATAGACCACGGATACCCGCTTATCCTGCGAGTGCATGGGCTGATGCCCCAGCTCTGACAAATCCAGGATAGACAGCCGTCTCTGGGCGAAGCCAGCCACATATCCTTCTGACATCGGATAGATCTCTGCCCCGCTGTCATCAGGGCCTCTGTGATACATGGTATCGTTCATCTTCTGAAGCTGCTCTATGGTAATGTTCTTCTTAGTAATGTAACCGCATATTCCGCACATACCAACCTCCATGATTCCGCTCTATGGTATCTCAGCAGTACCTTTTATCGCACCTCTTTCTCCATAAAATAATCCCGGTACTCGCCAAAATCCTTGCATTCATTATCTACCGACTCAACCAGTTCTATATACTTTTCCTGAATGAGGGCTCTGTAATTTTCGAAATTGGTATATCCCTTCTTACACCAGGCAAAAGGATGTGTCAAAATCTGCACCTTATCATAACACGTAATATTTTTCTCATCCGGATATCCATAACGCCAGATATGATTCGCATCCGACATATATTTCACCTGCAGAGGGGTTCCCTCCGTCACATTATCCGCAAAGGTAAAGAAGTCATCCTGATAAGCATTCAAAACGCCCTCCAATTTGATATTCTCCCTGAGAACATCGCGGGAAGGACGATGCACCGAAAACTCCTTGATCTCAAAGCCGAACATTTCGCTTAAAATCTCTATCTCCATCTTGATCCTTTTCCGGATCTGCTGCATGTCCGTCATGCCATTGAGGGCAAAATGCAGACCAATGTGCTGGCCTCTCTCATGCATATCCTTGATGATATCCATATTCTTCTTAGAGAGAATATTATAGGAATTATTCGTCCACTGAAAAAAATAGGTAGAAATGAAATCCATGCTCTGCTCCACCTTAGCCAGCTGATACGCCCTGTCCACGCTGTATTCCACATCGTGGCGCATGATGATAAACTTGTCCCTCGTAAGCGCCTGCGCATAACTGCACTGTCTGCCTGTAGACTGTATAATCCTGATAATCTCCCTGTAATCGTCAAATGAAAACATAACTCCCTCCCTTTCTAACCGTTCATCTCTCTATTAACCTGCAAGTAAGGCCATCCCCTTCATCAAAGACCAAATATCATTCTGTGTACAATTTCCATACAAAATAAGTGCCTTGTCCAGAACCTGTCCCACTAAAATAATAAAAACGGAACCGGCGCCAAGCAAACGATATAACTTTCTTTTCCCGACCCAGGCCTGTCCCAATAAAACTGCCATAAACAACATTCCCAGAAAATAGAACGGCATTGCAAACCGGGACAGCGCCCATTTATAGGAATTCAGGGAGATAAAAAAATCTACCACATAGCCCACGGCCAGAGTCCCAAAACCCGCCATCGCCCAAAATCCAATTTCCTTGTCATTGCGCCTATGATATGCAAGCAGTCCAATTCCCAAGACCCCCAAAAAGGGCCAGAACATAATGCGGACACTGTCCCACCACAATCCCGCCAATGCATAGAAAAGCAAGTACCATTCCCCATGATGCAGGGCATCCACCGCACAGTCCATCATTTTTTCCATATAGGGTAAACCCACTCCAAGACCGCCCAGCACACCGGGCGCGTTTGAAAACTGGTAGTTCATCACCGGAACGATTATGATGCCTCCGCCCGTCTGCTCTTCATCAGGACCGGCAACAGTCATGACACCTTCTATGGAAACCTCATCCACAAGACCGGAAGGCGTCAGCATTCCTCCTTCCAAGATTCCCAAAAGACAGGTCACCAGAATCACACCGCCAAGCACGGCTCCTCTTCTCGCACTTACATATTCCTTCCCGTAGAGCAGGTAGATCATCAGAACTCCCCCCACTCCCAACAATACGCAGATGTTGTGAGGTGCACTCATAGCCCAGTACAATACACAGCATACTGTCACAAGATAATGGGAAAAGACCAATTTGCTTTTATTCCGCAAAATTTGTATGATCACTTCCAGATAGATAAAAAGTGTCGCCACGCCGACAACCGAATCCGTATATCCGCTCGATATCAAAGGATAGTCACTGTCAACAACACGGATGGGCGCCAGTGTCAGGGACACACTTCCCATATAAACCACACAGACAAGCAGAACACTCAGGGCAGGAGAAAAATATCTGCGAAAGATCCCATAGAGAAGCAGACACAAAAAAGCGCCGCTGACCGCCAGCCAAAGCGTCAGGGCAAAACAGAGATTATTCCTGCCCAACAGTCTGCTGAAACTTGCCAAAAGTGACTGCCCATAGGATTGGTTCAATACCGGAATGTAATTCTGCTCCACAAAATAATCCGCAATACCGGCATACCTTAAGGAACCGATGGTGCCAATGCTGTCATATGGCGACAGTCCCGCCATATCGACATCAATGATACGATACAGCAGCGCATGAAACGTATGGGCAATCCAGAGGCAGACCAGAACTGCCAGCAGACCCACATTTTTACAAAGCCACGGAAAAAAGCGCCGATAAATGGTAATGACCGCAAACACAGCGGTCAGGATCAAGAGTGACCAAAAGACGATTTTATAGGAACCTGTCACCAGCGTTAAGGTCCTTAGGACGGCCAGATAAACCGCCATACCGATAAAATAAGAGCTTGCCAATATATAACACTTGTTATCGCTTTCAATTCCCACTTTACAAAGCGCTACTCTGCCAATCACGCAAAACAGCCCTGCAAACATTATCACAATCAAGCCACTGCCAATCACAGATAGCGCAGCGTTCATATAAGATTTCCTCCTACCGCTTGTTTTTCTTTTGCGGACAGACTCGCAAACCCGCGCTTCGCGCTTTATGTCCGATTTCATCGGACGTTTGCTCGTTAATAACCGCAGAAAAACAAATGTCGCTTCGCGCCGCTTGTTTTTCTTTTGCGGTTATTATATCACAGCGTCAATATGATGTCTATAAATGATAGACTGCTG
>CAYUKT010000216.1:0-2709 GCA_964445285.1 uncultured Bacteroides sp.
CATCCTATCCCCGCATCATCACAAGCACCATCTGGGCTGTCTCCACCATATTTGTACCGCTGTCCATGCTGCATTTCTGAAGATACCGATAGGCTTCCTCCTCATCCATATGATTGCGGTTCATCAGAAGCTCTTTCGCCTCTCTGATCAGCGCTTCCTCCTCAGGACTCCGCTCCCTGGGTTTTAATCTGGCGCGGCGGCGCCTGCGCACAATGGCCTGGCTCATCATATCTACCGTATTGAGAAAATCATGCACCTTTAAGGGCATGGCCAGACAGACAATATCATTGCCGATACAGTCGTTTAATAACCCATGGGACGCTAATAACAGCATCTCAAAACCTTTGGGGAGGCAGTCGTGTAATTCGGAATACATCATATCGGGCAGTCTGTAGCCGCAAATGACAATCCCGTCATTTAATTCATCTGTTTTGCTAAGTACCTGAGAACCGGTGGTGCATACGGCATTTACCTGAAAACCATTCTTCATAAGCAGGCCGCGGATGCCTTTGGCATCTTCCGGCTTTGGTAAAGCCACTATGATATTGATCACACGCACACCTCCCTTCTTACGTACTTATGCATCAGCAATACTGCGTAAACCTAATATTTATTCAAATACTCATTGATCTCCCAGTCCGTCACCTGGCAGAGGTAACGGTTCCACTCCTCCTTTTTCGCCGCAATATATTTTTTAAAAACATGCTCGCCCAGCGTTTCTTTCACAAAATCATCCACTTCCATATAGCGGATGGCTTCCATCAGCGTACCCGGAATCTCCTCGATGCCTCTCTCCCGTCTCTCCTGCGCGCTCATCCCATATATATCCCGATCCACACTCGCCGGGGGCAGAATCCTGTTCTTTATCCCGTCCAAACCAGCCCGCAGACATACCGCCAGCGCCAGATAAGGATTCGCGGAAGGATCGGGGCAGCGCAGTTCCATCCTGGTGCCCGTACCGCGGGCCGCCGGAATCCGGATCAGAGGACTTCTGTTGGTGGCACTCCAGGAAATATAAGCAGGCGCCTCATATCCCGGCACCAGTCTTTTATAAGAATTTACGAGCGGATTGGTAATCGCCGTCATCGCTTTCATATGCTTCATAATCCCGCCAATAAAATAATATGCTTCCAGGCTCAGTCCCAGTTTATCCTTCTCGTCCGTAAAAATATTTCTGCCATCCTTAGACAGTGACATATTAATATGCATCCCCGATCCATTCATCCCATATCTGGGTTTGGGCATAAAAGTGGCATGCAGGCCGTGCCTGCGGGCAATGGTCTTCACCGCCAGCTTAAAGGTCATGATGTTATCGGCCGTGGCCAACGCCTCATCATAACAGAAATTAATCTCATGCTGGGCCGGCGCCACATCGTGATGGGAAGCCTCCACCACAAACCCCATATCTTCCAGAGTGAGCACCATATCCCGCCTTGCATTTTCCCCAAAATCCACAGGGCCCACATCAAAATATCCCGCCTGCTCATGGGTGATGGTCGTGGGCATCCCATTATCATCCAGATGGAACAGGAAAAACTCACACTCCGCCCCCACCTTGAAGGTATAGCCCAGATCTGCTGCCTCTTTAATCGCTCTTTTCAGGATATAGCGGGGATCCCCCTCGAAAGGCCCGCCATCCGGCCGATGCACATCGCAGATCAGACGGGCCACTTTCCCCTGCTGGGGGCGCCAGGGAAATACTTCCAGGGTGCTGTAATCCGGATACAGATACATGTCCGACTCCTCAATCCTGGCAAACCCTTCTATCGCATAGCCGTCAAACATACACTCATTGTTAAGGGCTTTCTCCAACTGGCTGGCTGTGACCGCCACATTTTTCAGATTGCCAAAGATATCCGTAAACTGCAGTCTGATAAACTCTACATCCTCCTCGTCCGCCAGCCGCATGATATCTTCTTTGCTGTAATTTTTTCTCATAATTTAC
Organism: uncultured Bacteroides sp.; assembly: GCA_964445285.1. Classification (GTDB taxonomy): domain Bacteria; phylum Bacillota; class Clostridia; order Lachnospirales; family Lachnospiraceae; genus UBA3282. Next base: position 1,946 of record CAYUKT010000216.1, read on the forward strand.
CTGCCTTTCCTGTGCTTTGCTCCGGTTTTCACTGTTATGATGTGCCTGCATCATCCTCCGGGCGGAGAATGATAGGTCATTTTAATTCCCATATACGCAAAAAGACATTCTTATCCTGTGGTATCACAGTAAGAACGTCTTTGTTCTGTTCAATCATAACAGTTGATTTAGGGCTTTGTCAACTCATCTTTTGTGCCTGGAATACGGAAAGCGTTCGTCTGTCAGGCCGATCAGATAATCCACGCTTGTATTATGAATGCGGGCTAACTGGATCAAGACGGAAGTGGGCAGATCATTCTCACCGGTCTCATATTTAGAATAACCCGTCTGTGACATTCCCAAAGCTGCAGCCATCTTCGTCTGGTTTAGATTACGTTCTTTCCGCAGTTCTCTGATACGAGGATACAAATACGATCAATGCTCCTTTCCGTTTATCATCAAAATCATTTACAAACTATATATTCGTATAGCCTTTTTCAAGAATATCCGCGATCCGCTCACAGGCATGTCCATCCCCATAAGGATTTACAGCGTGCTCCATCTGCCGGTATGCCTCCGAATCATTTAAGCAGGCCAGTGCCGTAGCAAAGGACGTAGATGTGTCTCCGTGTACCAGCACCACATCCGGCCTGCTTTCCTCTAAAACCTGTTTGACCGAATTGAGGATACTGACTGTTACATCAAACAAGGTCTGATTTTCTTTCATTATAAAAAGATTATAGTCAGGCACTACCTCAAAGAATGTCAGCACCTGCTCTAACATC
>CAYUKT010000216.1:2809-4802 GCA_964445285.1 uncultured Bacteroides sp.
CCTTCTTCTCGTCCATTTTCCCATCCCTCACCCCGCAGGGTTCTCTCATATTTCTCCGCATCAAACTCTTCCAGCAGCATTCCTAACACCTCCGCCCGGTTTCTTAACAGAATTTCTTTTAAGATACCTTTTTCTATGCAATAGTCTATCGCCTTGTTTAAAGCAGTCTGAATATCCTTCTCAGCGGCCATATAATTTCTGGTTACGGCCACCAACATGGAATATCCCTCCAAAACCTTACATTTATCCATCAGCTGCTTATTATGTCCATAGTTTATGTTGAGCATATGCACATTAAGTTCCACATCCGCCCTTACTTTCTTATTCTCAAAAGCTTCTGAAAGCTTCAGCGTTCGCTTCTCCGGCATCTCTTTCATACCATTATAAAAGACAATGCACTGTGGCGTTGGCAAAGTAATCTGCCCGGTTCCATACAGGCTTCTCTCCGCTTTCTCTATCACCATCTGATACTCTTGTGCCAGATAGATCAAAAACCGTACCGGCAGGTTCGGACTGTAAGTACTCTGGTGTTCATACAGATTCAATGTACCGGACAGGATATAGGCCAGGTCATTTTTCATCACCACATAGACCGCACTCTCAATCGTTACTATCTCAAGCTGCAATGCATCCTGATAATCCGTCCCGTTCAGAGCATTGTACAAATCAAGGAGCGCATTTCTATCTTTCTCAAAAAGATATCGGAAAAGCCTGTCCTTCACAGTCTGCTGTACCCGTTTCCGTTCTGCACGACCGCCATATTTCCTGCTCTTCTTTTTCCTTTGTTTTGACATATCATATCCTCCTTAAATGTGGCAGAATACAATAAGTCGCTGCAGTCTGTGCCAGCCCATCTTTTCTTCTGCCGTTTCCTGTTATGTTTCAAAGAGAAATCCGACAGAAGCTGTCTTGAATGTGCAGAGCGCACACCTGTTAGAATTTCTTTGATAGATTTATTCTAACGGGTTGACAGTGGAATGTCAATATTATTTTTGAATCAATGTTGACGTCATTTCGTTTACCGCTGTTTTCTTTGCACTATTCATATAGTGACAGACTGCGCCTCTGTGTTAGACTTAAGTCGTATAAATCTTGCCGCCACAGAGGATATGTCCTATCAGATCGATCATTGGGCTTTTCTCTTTAAATCCACCACATGGTAGGAGATCAAGATACTCGCAAAGGATAATACTTATATCGCAGATGCCGCTTCAACGGTCTATCAGCTCAGTCAGGAAGAGATGATCCGGCTTCAGTGCGAGGCACGGGAAGACTACTACCGTACTCAGCTTGGGCTTAAATATGAGATGGAGAAGAGGGATGCGGAGATTGAAAGTCTCTCGGAAGAAAATCAAGTCCTCTCCTCAGAGAACAAAAAGCTTCTTGCCTGGGCATTGGAACATGGATATCAGCCGGAATAATATTGACCATATTTTCATATTGTCACATCAAGTATTTAATTTATTGCCCTGCACAGATAAAAATACAGTCCTCAACCGGCTTATGTGACAGCAATCTGCTTTATCAGCCCTATAGGAGAAACCCAGCCTCTTTCAAATACAATAACTTTCAATCCGCAACGCTTAATCAACTGGCTCCTCATTTTCTCTGACTGGAAACATTCTCCGCTTCCGGCTAACTTAGAGCCCATCTTTTTGAATACTTTGACCAACAACCCATTCTTTTGCGATGTGCACTGATACATCATCTAACTTGGAAAATTATCTATTATTCAATCTTATTGGATATACGGATATGCATATTTATCACAAAAGGTACTACTTATCCTCCCCCCACTTTGTATCGCTTTTAGAAGCAAATCATTTTTATAGACACCAATGGCTATATTCTTGTATAGCATCTGACTTTGACGAATACGGTCCATATGTTGATGGCCCAATATGTACCCAAAACCAAACTCCGTCTGTTACAATATAGCAATAACCATAAGAACTGTGTCCTTCCTTTATAACCTGCATTTGCACTTCCTCCT